>CALRSN020000057.1:0-8855 GCA_943370865.1 Bordetella parapertussis | reverse complement strand
ACACTCCGGCTATTATTTTTAATGACCATAAGGGTATTGAAGTAAGTGGATACAGGTGGTTTGATGACAGGACTGCATCTGGATTTGACAAAACAGTTTTTACCAATAAGCCGCCGCAGGTAGTACCGCTCTATCAAAATGCTGTACCTAATTCAACGGGGGCCGCCGACAAAGAAAATTCAGTAACAAGAGATAATGTGACCCGGATTGCTAAAGTGAGCCGGCCTACATTGACGATCTATCGTCCTGCAAAACCGAATGGACAATCTGTTATCATTTGCCCCGGTGGTGGTTATACGATCCTCGCTTTTGACAAAGAAGGAACAAGGGTGGCAGAAGAATTAAACCGTTGGGGAGTTACTGCATTCGTATTAAAATACCGGTTGCCGGATGATACAACGCAGTTGGACAGAAGTATGGCACCCTTACAGGATGCACAACAGGCAGTAAGATTAGTTAGAACGAATGCAAAAGAATGGGGAGTTGATAAAAACAAAATTGGGATCATGGGATTTTCAGCAGGCGGCCACCTGGCTTCTTCCGCCGCTACACATTTTTATGTTAAAGCAGACCCGTTAAACAATGACACTACTTCTGTTCGCCCTGATTTCGCTATTCTTATTTACCCGGTGATCAGCTTTGACAGTACTATTACTCATAAAGGATCAAGAAATAACCTTGTTGGAGCGAATGCCGCAGCGGATAAGATCCATTTCTTTTCATCGGAGTTGCAGGTAACAGCAGCCACACCACCTTCCTTCTTAGTTCATGCCGGGGATGATGGCGTTGTTCCGGTGGATAACAGCTTGCGTTACTACCAGGCCTGTATAAAGCATAAAGTACCTGTCGAATTGCACTTATACCCGGCAGGTGGCCATGGATTTGGCATGAATAATAAAACAACAACGGATAACTGGCTGGAACGGTTAAGGAACTGGTTGAATCAGTTGAAGAAGTAAAAATAAAGTATGAAAAAATTAATCACAATACTGTTACTCATAGAATCCGGGTTTGTGCCAGCACAGGTATGGAAAGCGGATAACGGAGATAATACGTATAAAAACCCGGTTGTCAATGCCGATTACAGTGATCCTGATGCGATAAGAGTAGGTGAAGATTATTATATGGTATCATCCAGTTTCAATCATGTGCCAGGTTTGCCCATATTACACTCCAAAGACCTGGTGAATTGGAAACTAATCGGTCATGCGTTGAAACGACAACCCCCACTTGATCATTTTAGTACGGTGCAGCATGGCGGGGGGGTATGGGCACCGAGTATCCGTTTTCATAATAATGAATTTTATATCTATTACCCGGACCCTGATTTTGGTATCTACCTGACCAAAGCCAGGAAAATAACAGGACCCTGGTCCGACCCGGTGTTGATCGAAGCCGGTAAGGGCCTGATTGATCCATGCCCGTTATGGGATGATAACGGGAAAGTGTACCTCGTTCATGCCTATGCAGGAAGCCGTGCCGGTATCAAATCAATTATTGTTATCAAAGAACTGAATAACGATGGCACGAAAGTGATCAGCGACCCGGTGATGGTCTATGATGGTCATGAAACTGATCCAACCATTGAAGGGCCTAAATTGTATAAACGAAGCGGGTACTATTACATTTTTGCTCCGGCTGGTGGTGTAAGTACCGGCTGGCAATTAGTACTTCGTTCAAAAAATATTTATGGCCCTTATGAACGTAAAGTAGTGATGGACCAGGGAACAACTCCTGTTAATGGCCCGCACCAGGGCGCATGGATCAGCACAACCATGGGTGAGGATTGGTTCCTGCATTTCCAGGATAAAGATGCTTATGGCAGGGTGGTTCATTTGCAACCCATGATATGGAAAAACGACTGGCCGGTAATTGGAACAGATAAAGATGGCGATGGTAAAGGAGAGCCGGTATTGCTGTATAGAAAGCCAAAGACGGCAAAGACATTTCGTGTTGCTGCTCCCCCGGAGAGTGACGAGTTTAATACAAACCAGTTAGGATTGCAATGGCAATGGCAGGCGAACCCACAGCAATATTGGGCCATGCCAACCGCATCAGGGTATTTGCGGTTCTTTTCGGTACAAACAGCGGAGACTGTTTCATCACCCTGGTATTATCCTAATATACTCGGGCAAAAATTTCCTGCCGATGAATTTACGGCAACCACCAAATTCTCTTTCCGGCCTGCATGGGAAGGAGAAAGGTTTGGTTTTGCAGTACTGGGGCTGGACATCGCCACTATATCTATTATAAAAAAACAGGATGGGAATTATATTTCGTACTCAGTTTGCAAGGAAGCTGACAAGGATAAAAAAGAAACAGTGCAGGATGCTAAAAGAGTGAACAGTAAGGATATTTATTTCCGCATAAAAGTGTCGGGCGGAGCTATTTGTGAATTCAGCTATAGCGAAGATGGAGTCAATTATATAACAGTGGGTGAAAAATTCCAGGCCAGGCCGGGAAAATGGGTAGGGACGAAACTGGGTTTATTTTTCAGCCGGAAGAATAAGACGAATGATGCCGGTATAACTGATGTGGACTGGTTCAGGATCGGAAAATAAGTAAGGACAGTAATAGCTTTTCGATATAAATCTATAATAATTGCCATATGGAAAGAAGAACTTTCGTCAAGTACACTGCAGCCGCAGGTGCATCGCTGATGTTGCACCCATTCTCTTCACTGGCTGCTGGTTCCGGGAAAAAAATAAGGCTCGCACAAGTCGGTACCGGTCACCGGGGCACCAGTTTTTGGGGCACTAATCTTGTCAAAAACTTTGCAGACACGGTTGAGTTTACAGGATTGTATGATATCAATCCCGGCAGGGCGGCTTTAGCACAGGAATTATATGGCGGGAACATTCCTGTCTATAACAGTTTTGATGAAATGCTGGCGAAATCCCAGGCAGATTATGTCATTGTTACTACTGTTGATTCAACACATGATGAGTTTATCGTGAAAGCGCTGAACAAAGGATTTAATGTGATCACGGAAAAACCAATGACCACCGATGAAGATAAATGCAAACGGATATTAGATGCAGAAAAGAAATCCGGCAAAAAAGTGATTGTGGCATTCAACTATCGTCATAGTGTGCATGCTATGCAATTAAAAGAATTGCTGGCAGCCAGCCGGGTGGGTAAGATCACTTCGGTTGATTTTAACTGGTATCTCAATGTTCACCACGGTGCAGATTATTTCCGCCGCTGGCATGGCCGGATGGCGAAAGGCGGTTCTTTATGGGTACATAAAGCCACCCATCATTTTGACCTGCTCAACTGGTGGCTGAATTCTGAACCGGTGGAAGTATCTGCATATGGAAGCCTGGAACATTATGGAAAGAATAATGCATTTCGCGGAACTAAATGCCGGGGTTGTGAGCACAAGGATAAATGCCAGTTCTATTGGGATATAACCAAAGACAACCGGTTGGTAAAACTCTACCCGGACAATGAGAAATACGATGGATACCTGAGAGATGGTTGTGTATGGAGTAATGATATAGATATCTACGATAAGATGAGTGCCCAGATCATTTATGCAAACGGGGTAACTGTAAACTATTCCCTTACCACTTATTCTCCTTATGAAGGCTGGCAGATTGCTTTCAATGGCATGAAAGGAAGAATTGAAACCTGGGAAGATATCCCGTATATGCAAAAAACACTGGATGACCAGTCGAAGCGGCATGCTGTTGAAATGAGCAATGCGGATGATGCGATTGCCGGTGAAGTAAGGGAGATCATTGCCTGGGATAATTTCTCTAAGAACTATGAGGTATATACAACACCAAAAATAAAAGGGGGACACGGTGGTGGTGATATCCGTATGCAGCGAAGAATATTCACTGATGTGAATGATAATCCTCACAATGTAATGGCTGGTACCCGGGAAGGGGCAATGTCTATACTGATTGGTATCGCTGCCCGCAAAAGTATCCAGTTAAAAAGGCCTGTAAAAATCTCCGAATTAACAGACCTGGTGCCAATGGCAAACAGGTTCTAAATTAGTAAGCAATGAAAAAAATAAGTTCAGTTATAATCTTGCTTTTATTGATCGGCTTCCCGGTAATAGCGCAAAGTAAGCAGGAAAAGTCGGTAGCAAATGCCGTGGAAAAATTACGCAAGGCCATGGTGGATGGTAATAAAGCCGAACTTGAAAATGCTGTATCAGAACAACTCAGTTATGGCCATAGCGGCGGCCATATTGATGATAAAAAAGAGTTTGTTGAAAAACTTTCAAGTGGCAAGTCCGATTTTGTGACGATTGATCTTACGGAACAAACCATTGCTGTAAGTGGGAAAGTGGCTGTGGTAAGGCATGTGTTGACAGCCAAAACCAATGATGGCGGAAAGCCGGGTGATGTTCATTTGCGGATACTGCTTGTCTTTCAAAAAAAGGACGGAAAATGGGTATTGCTGGCCAGGCAAGCTGTAAAGTTTACCTGATGGCAAGTACTGGAAAAACGCAACAAAACCGGTACCGTTCCCGGCAACGATTGCGTAAATAAACAAAGTCCAAAACACTGAAAATGATAGGGTTTAGAGGTAAAATTGTAGGCGAATGAACGGCTATTTTGCCCCTTATTTCAACGATTAACTTGTCATGATAAAGAAGATACTTTCACTATTGTTTATTGCATTCGTTGTAAGTGATGCTACCGGTCAGTTTAGCGGCAAATTGCCTGTTATCGTTGCCCCAAAATTTAAAAAGGATACTACCAGTATAAAAAAATTTGGTGCTGTACCTGATGGGCACACCCTGAATACAAAGGCGATCAATACTGCTATTGATGCCTGTACTAAAAAAGGGGGCGGTGTGGTGTTGGTCCCCGCTGGCTTATGGCTGTCGGGCCCTGTTGTTTTAAAAAACAATGTGAACCTTCACCTGGCGAATGGGGCTACATTATTATTTACGGATGATAAATCACAGTACCCGTTAATTGAAGCCAACTGGGAAGGATTACCCCAGATGAGAAACCAATCCCCAATTTCTGCCACCAATGCTGTTAATATCGCTATTACCGGTAAAGGGATCATAGATGGTAATGGTGATGCATGGAGGGCTGTCAAAAGTGATAAGCTCACAGCGAGCCAATGGAAAAAATTAGTAGCTTCTGGTGGTGTAGTAAGTGAGGATAAAAAAACATGGTATCCTTCCGAGTCGTTTTTAAAAGGAAGCAAAATGACCAATCCGGGTCAGCTTTCACCGGAAAAAGATGCTGCCTTCTATGAAAGCATCAAAGATTTTCTTCGTTCCAACCTGGTATTGCTGACCAGTTGCAAATTCGTTTTACTGGAAGGGGTTACTTTTCAAAATTCACCGGCCTGGTGCCTGCACCCGCTGATGTGTGAGAACCTGACCGTGAGAAATGTATCTGTCAAAAACCCCTGGTATGCACAGAACGGGGATGGTATTGATGCAGAAAGTTGTAAAAATGTACTGATCGAAAACTCTGTATTTGATGTGGGTGATGATGCTTTATGTATGAAAAGCGGCCGTGATGCTGAAGGAAGAAAAAGAGGAATGCCCATTGAGAATGTGATCATCAGGGGTTGTACGGTTTATTCTTCTCATGGTGGTTTTGTGATCGGCAGTGAAATGAGCGGTGGCGCAAAAAATATTTATGTCAGCAACTGCACGTTCGTTGGCGCCGATATCGGCCTTCGGTTTAAAACAACCCGCGGCCGTGGTGGTGTGGTGGAGAATATCTTCATTAAAGACATTTACATGAAAGATATTCCCGGTGAAGCCATCCTCTTTGATATGTACTATATGGCGAAAGACCCGATACCATTGTCTGGCGAGAAAAGAGAATTGCCCCCGGCTGTTTTTAAACCCGTAGATGAAACAACACCTGTCTTTAAGAATTTTCACATCAGCAATGTGTACTGTAATGGTGCAGCGAAGGGAATTTTTGTAAGAGGCTTGCCCGAAATGCATGTAAAAGATATTGTACTCGAAAATATGGTACTACAGGCCGACAAAGGGATCGATATACAGGAGGCCACCGGTATCAGCTTTAAGAATATAAAGATCATCAGTAAAGAAACCAACCCGGTTATTGATGTGGTGCAAAGTGATAAACTATTGTTTGAAAATATCACTTATAAAGAAGGAGCAGAATTATTATTCAGGATCAGTGGAGACCGAACAAATACCATATCCGTTACCAAGACTGACGGAGCAAAAGCGAAAACCAACATTTCTTACGAACTGGGAGCCAGTGAAAAATCACTGATCATCAAATGAAAAAAGCACTCTTCTTCATATTATTTGCTGCATCGCTGCAGGGCAGAGCACAGGAAAAGCCATTGTCTGAGCAGATGATTGCTACCTGCATGACGATCTGGAAAGACTCTTTCTCCTTTGGAAACAGACCTGCCCGGTGGAGCTATGATATGGGAGTGATATTAAAAGGTTGTGAAAGGGTTTGGCAGAATACAGGAGATGTTCGCTATTTCAATTATATCCAGCACCTGATGGATTTTTATGTACAGGAAGATGGCAGTATTAAGGATTATAAACCTGATGAGTACAATATAGATCATATCAATAATGGTAAACTGGTGCTGTTGCTCTACCGGGTGTTGGGAAAAGAGAAGTATCTGAAAGCAGCAAAGATGCTGAGAGAGCAACTGCGTACCCATCCCCGTACCAATGAAGGTGGTTTCTGGCATAAGAAAATATATCCTTACCAGATGTGGTTGGATGGATTATATATGGGAGCACCATTCTACGCCGAGTATTCCAACTTGATGCAGGATGATACGGCTTTTAATGATATTACCAACCAGTTCGCCTGGATGGAACAACATGCAAGAGATTCTAAAACAGGATTGCTCTATCATGCATGGGATGAAAGTAAACAACAACAATGGGCGAATAAAACCACCGGGCAATCACCCCTCTTCTGGGCAAGGGCTATCGGCTGGTATTCCAATGCCATTGTGGATGCGCTGGATTGGTATCCGGCCAATCATCCTGGAAAAAAGAAACTGATTGCTATCCTGGATCGGTTGGTAACAGCTGTTGAGAAAGTACAGGACAAACAAACAGGACTATGGTATGATATATTAAATTATGATGGACCGGGAAAAGAGAAAAACTATTTTGAAGCATCGGCCAGTTGCCAGTTGACCTATGCTATCGCAAAGGGTGTTCGCAAAGGTTATCTTCCCGCTGCCAAGTTCTCCATTGCTAAGAAAGCCTGGGATGGCATCGTGAAGGAATTTATCAAAGTAGAGAATGGTCAGACGAATTTATACGGAACAGTGTCCGTTTCGGGATTAGGTGGCAATCCTTACCGCGACGGAAGTTTTGAATATTACATGCGGGAAAAAGTAATCGTAAATGATCCCAAAGGGATGGGTGCTTTTATCAAAGCTGCCGGGGAAATGGAGATCAATGGGTCATTGAAAAACGGGAAAGGTAAAACCGTATTACTGGATCGTTATTTTAACAGCGAAAAAAGAAAGAATGCAGCTGGTAACATGGGTTACTGGCATTATACCTGGGAGGAGAGGGCACACCCGGGCTTCAATACACTGGGAAGTATTTTTGAAAAGAATGGTGCTAAGCTTTCCTCATTAGATGCAGCTCCAACCAAAGCAAATCTTAAAGGTGCATCCGTCTATATTATCGTCGATCCTGATCACATCCAGGATAACCCCAATCCGAATTATGTTGCTGCGAAAGACGTCAAAGCGATCTGTGATTGGGTTAAAGCAGGCGGCACATTATTGCTCATGGCAAATGACAGTAATAATTGCGACTTAAAGCACTTTAATACACTGGCGGCCACTTTCGGAATTAAGTTTACAGATAAGAGCATCAATATGGTAAAGAATGATACGTACCCGCAAGGGGAAGTATTGCCCGGTGATAATAATGCTGTTTTTCGCACTACCACGAAGATGTTCTTAAAAGAACTGAGTGTACTTGAAATTAAAAGTCCGGCCAAAGCACTGGTAACAAAAGATAACGATGTGATCATCGCTACAGCAAAATATGGTAAAGGTGCTGTGTTGGCTGTTGGTGATCCTTGGTTATATAATGAATATGTGGATGGCAGGAAACTGCCTGCTGAGTATGAAAACTACAAAGCTGCTGAAGACCTGGTAAAATGGCTCTTGCAACCGAAGAAATGAATGGGGAAACCAATATAGTAATCTTTTACCTTTTTGGTTTGCTGCTGGTACAAAATAGTGTTTCAGCACAACCAAGAACTGTATCCGAACCCCAGCAAATTATTGTAGTGGCTGCGGACGGCAGCGGAAATTATAAAACGATACAGGGAGCATTGAGCAGCCTGTCGGATTCTTCGGCAGTTCCAAGATTGATCCGTATAAAAAAAGGAAACTATGCGGAGAAATTGTATATCGAGAAACACAATGTGATCTTCGAGGGAGAAGACAGGGAGAAAACGATCATCATCGCTTCAATTGCAAGGGATGAATGGCGTTGTGGTCATACCGATGATTGGGGTGTGGCTACCATGAATATCGGCGCCAATGATATTACGCTAAAGAATCTTACGGTCACGAATAATTATGGATTTGATTTTACAGAAAAAACGATCTGGTGTGCTTCTGATACTTCCCTTAACAAGCAAAAAAAGCTGAGAAAAGATGGCCACCAGATGGCATTACGCACTATGAATATGGCTACCCGGTTAAAAGCCGTGAACTGCCGATTCCGTTCTTACGGTGGTGATACAGTTAGTCCCTGGGAAGTATACAACGGCATGTGGTATTTCAAAGACTGTATCATGGAAGGCGGGGTTGATTTTTATTGTCCCCGTGGATGGGCCTGGGCGGAGAATTGTGAATTCATTGCACATAGCGGTCCTGCCGCT
>CALRSN020000056.1:0-8861 GCA_943370865.1 Bordetella parapertussis | reverse complement strand
ATGATGAATTATATATCGGCCATGTGGCACCGGAAGGTATTTATCTCTCCTGGAAACATTTTTTGTACGGGTATTCGCACAAGAATGATAATATCAATGTAGCCGTGCATGAAATGTCGCATGCCTTGTTATACAATAACTTTTTTGCCCAGTATGGTATGGATTCGCATTTCCGGCTGAATTACGAGAAATTTTCCAAAAGCACCGGGCCCATACTGGCAGACGTCATTACTAACCGCCAGAGTTATTTGCGTAGTTATGCATTCAGCAACCTGCATGAATTCTGGGCGGTGAGTGCAGAAGCTTTTTTTGAAAATCCGAAAGGATTAAAAGATAATATGCCCGACCTCTATGAATCCTTGTGCCGGGTATTGAACCAGGATCCTATGACAGCCGCTAAAATTCTAAAATCCCAACCATGATTACTTTGACTGTTATCTACCTCTACCGCCGGTACTTTATGAAAAAGAAAAAGGACCTTGCTCTCAGTTAGCCGTTACTTTTTTCTTTCTGAATTCTGCCGGGCGTTGTACTGCATAGTAGTACAACAGGAAGAGACTGCCTGCGATAAACGGAATCAGCGATAAATGTTTGCCGGTAAAATCTCCCCATACGACCATGGTGTCAAAACCAAAGAATTCGCTGATCATCCAGAAAGAATTGGCACTGATCCACAATGCCACCGCCAGGTTATGAGCTAACTCAGATTTGATAGTACGGGTTTGCCAGGTAATGACAATGGCAATGGTCAAGGTGGGTATTACCATGGCAATTGCCAGTATTTTCCAGGTCATACACCAGCTGATGTCTTTTAACAGCCAAAAAACAATATGCATATTTTCCATGCGACGGAAACGGGCCGGAATGCTGTATGCAGATTCAGTTGTTGCAGCCATAACTGGTAAATTTAATTGCGTGAAAGTATTTTTTGAAAACGATTGATATTAGCTTCGGGATCTATTTCCAGGTTATATATAATGTGATCAACAAATTGTTTGGCAAAATAAGGGGCCAGCGAACAGCCCTTAGTGCCCATTCCATTGAAGATACCTATATTTTTATGCAGGGGATGGAAGCCGACAAAGGGCCTTCTTTCAATCGTGGCCGGGCGGATACCACAACGATGTTCAACAATACGAAAAGGGATCTTCAGCCATTCCTGCAAAACAGCTTCCGTATTTTTCCTGAACAAAGGAGTGGGTTCTGCATTGTCAAAATCCCAGTGATATACGGAACCGATCCAGAACATATCTTTTTCCGCCAGCGGAGCCAGCGTCAGTGATTTTTTATAAATATGATGTTGTGGTAAGCCGGGAATTTCCACCACCAATGCCTCGCCTTTATTAGGAGCAAAGGGAAGTTGTTTAAAAAAATGATTACTGGAATGCCCGGCGCCATCACAAAAAATGATCTTACCGGCCACGATATCTTTATACCTGATTTTATCATTGCCGGTATCCAGCAACGATAAATCGAATTCTTCTTCTCTTAGCTGATTATTCTTTTGCAGATGGTTTTTCCAGGCCGGGATCAGTGTTTCCAAATGTGCTGTGTAGGCAGGGCGGATCTCGCCACATCCAAATTCATAACTGAAAAAGTGATTAAAATGATTTTGTTCCGGGAATGAATGCAGGTATTCAGCGTTTTCTTCAATTCTTTTCAAAAAAGATTCCCGCATGAACGGGTTGGGAAAAAAATCAATGATATTCTTTTGGGAAATGGCTGTTATCCCCAGTTGATGCCCAATTTCATTGTAGGCTTGCCAGGCAAACGGGAAAAGTTCTTCCGCTTTCCATACGGTTACGATCCTTCTGCCGGTGACCGGGTTAATGATTCCGGCAGCCACTCTTGACGGAGCATTCACAAAGCCATTATCAATGACAACAAAAGATGTATTTTCTTTTTGTAAGTAATAACTGAGAAAAGTTCCGGAAATGCCCTGCCCGATAATGAGTATGTCCACCTGCATAGTGCAAAAATAGGAGAGTGGGGCTATTTACTCTTTACCAATGCAAAACTCTTATCAGTACTGACCAGTTTCTTTTTATCTGCAGTAAGAGTGATGTTGGTGAGATAGCCTGGCCGAACCGGTTCATAGAGAGTGATACGGTGTGTATTGTTCTGCAGCTGGTCCTGCGGTGTGGTGCCGGGCCATTTTACGGGAGCATAGCCATAGAAATGAAATTCCATGGTATCCTTCGGGTTAAAGTCTTCGATGAAAAAAGAGATACTGTTGCCACGATGAAATTTTATTTTAGCTGGTAAGAATTTGATAAACCGGATCGGTACAGGATCACCATAACTGTCCCAGAAACTAAAAGAAGTGATGGAGCTGTTGTATTGTACTGAATCTGCAATTGTAGCATGGTTTCCGGTTGTAATAGCCGGGAAACTATTTAATAGCAGCAATCCATTTTTAGTCAACTGCCAGTGACCTGCTGTTTGAAAATTCATTTCGGTGGAATCAGGGAAAAAAGCCGGACCCGGTTGTGCAAAATTTTTGGTGAAAGAAAAAGTCTTGTCTTTATGCAGGAGTAGTTTTGTTTTTGGGACTTCTTTTAGCCGGTAAGTGCCAGTGATATTTTTTTCAGTGACCTTGCAGGACACTGTCAGAAAAAATAACAGAAAAGTTAGAATGGCTCGGTTGCTCATAAAAAAGTTGCCCGAATATAAACTATCCGGGCAACTTTTATTGATTAGCTATTCACTCTTACTCCACATTAATCCGGATACCTTCCGAATGAGAAGTGAACTCCGGCGCATACATACATTGTATTGTGGTAACTCCGTTGCTGAAATTACCCGCATGGGTCACGAACAAGGGATATTCAAACACATAGGTTCCTTTCCGCAGGTAGCTGAAAAAGAAATTCGTACTTGCATCTTTGGTGCTTTCGTAGTACCCAAGTCCGCCCTGCCATTTGTAACTGCTTAATACATTCACCGGTTCCAGTGCTGAGGCTCTCATGTCTTTCATGTGCACATATTCCATATCCCGGTCTACTCTCAGTTCCACTCTTACTTTGATCTTATCACCTACCTTTAGTACATCACCATCATTTACAGGTGTAAGTACCGGGCCACGGTCCGTATTGGTTTCAACGAATAATTTCTTATCCAGTTTTAACGGTGTTGATGCCGTAGTGATCTTATCCAGGTCTTCAAAGTATTGCCAGTAAATACCGCCCCAGGATACAGGGTTAACTGGTTGATTGGTTAATTGGGGGGATGGGTTGGTTACACTTACAGCTATAGTACCCATTTGCGATATAACATTTTTCCCATCAACCACTTTCTTGAAATAACCGGTTCCGGCCTCCTGTTTATTATCGGTTGATTTAACAGTAAGACTTCCCAGCTTTACTTCTACCACTGGTTCATTGGTCAGCCACTCGGTACCCTGTAACAATAAGGCATAGCAAGCTTCGGCTGTTGCCTTGGTTGTTTTCCAGTTATTGGTTTGTTTATTTTTCAATAACCAGGTACGCAGATCATCCACGGTTACCTGGTCTTTACCAGCCTCCTGGAAAACCTCGATCAGAAGAGCCTGGGTTTCTATCGGGGCCTGGTACCAGAACCAGCCACCGGTACTTTGTTCTTTCCAGTACATACCCAGTTCTTCATTGTTAATGGCTGTTTCTTTCAGTGATTTCAATATCGCAGCCGGCGTTTTCAGGTCATTGGTTCTGAACAGGGCCAAAGCCGTCATGCCCTGCATGTATTTGCTTTGCGTGGTCCATGTTTGTTGTGTTCTTGTCCTGAAATAAGTGTAAGCGGTCAGTAATTTTTTATCAATCGCATATTCGGGGAAGAAGCTTCGCATATACAAGTACTGTATCGTTGTATGATCAGGACGATATTTCTTCAGGTCAGTTTTATACTTGATTAAATTATCATAATCTTCTTTGATCTTCCTGTCCAGGTAGGGGATCGCTGTTTTCAGAATTGCATTCAGCTTGTCATCCTGTCCCTTGGCAAAAGCCTTCAGTTTTTTCAGGTGACCGATACCCGTTACAATGTACTGGGTCATGTAACGGTCATCAGGTCCGCCGCTGAACCAGACAAAACCGCCATTAGAGCTTTGCATTTGTTTCAGTTTGTCATACGAACTGCTGAGCTGTTCACTCATTTTGATCATATCAAACAACAAAGCGATATTCTTCTTCTGTTCATTTTCATTTTTTGCCTGTAATACCCAGGGTGTTTCTTCCAGTAAGACCGCTTTCAGCTCCTGGTTCTTTTGCAGGTTGCTCATCAATGCCGCAGTATCTTTTATTTTCCATTGTTCAAATACCTGTTTGATACGGGGCGATGAATTGGCAATGAAACTGGCCAGGGAATTCGCATAATACCGGTTCCAGGTTTGTTCGGCACAGTCGTAAGGATATTCCATCAGGTAAGGCAGTGCCTGCACCGCATACCAGGCCGGGTTAGAAGTATATTCCAGTGTTAAGGAATAATGCTGCAGGGTTTCACTGCTGCCGCTCTTGAGTAATTTATCAAAACTGAAATTTTTTGTGCCGCTGCCTCTCATGGGTAAAGGCATCGTTTCTGTTACCAGCATCCGGTTGGTCAGTACGGGCATTGCATTTTCTTCTCCGTCGCTGATGTTGCCGGCACGGGCAACGATGCGCCATACTAATGCTTTGTCAAATAGATAAGGAACATCGATTGGGAATTTCACCACTTCACTTTGCCCGGCGGCTACGGTGAAATATTGATTGGGAAACGCATTCCTGAACCAGCCATCAACAGATTGATTGGTGGTAGCATCAAACAATTGCAGTTCGGCCTGGCCGGTAAGTTCTTTATCCGTCAGGTTAACGATCTTGGTACTGAACTCCATCTCATCACCTTCCCGCAGGAAACGGGGTGCATTGGGCTGCACCATCAGTTCTTTTTGGGTAACGATCTCTTTGGTACTGTAACCAAATGCCGCTTCCTTTGTATGTGTCAGTGCCTGGAATTTCCATTTGGTCAGGGCTTCGGGCAGGGTAAAAGAAAATTCAATAGTGCCAGTGCTGTCGGTTCTTAATTCAGGAAAGAAGAAAGCTGTTTCGTTGAAGTTTTTGCGGATTTTAACTTCGCCTGAAGGATTTATTTTACTATCCGTATCAAACTGATCAATTATTCCATCTCCATCCGAGTCTGATAAAATTACTCCATTGCCTTGGGCAGCTTTTGCTTCTTCCTCAGATTTGAAAACAGGTTTTGGAAGCCTCATAAATCTTGCGTTATCATCGCCAGGGTCAAATGCAACAGCAGAAGCAGCAATTCCTTCGTCCCTTATACCTAACTGTTTCGTTGTTGTAAATCGAAAAAATAGCCCTGTGTTACTATATTCAACAGCTGACATACTATTAGTTATTAGTATGTCATAGTTTTTTTCAAAATATTTATTCTCCTGCTCTACTGCATATTTCTGTACTGCTTCTATTTTCAAAAAATTCTGGCTGCCATTCCATCGTTGATTGTTATAGTATATCGGCCATACAGATGGCTCAGACCAGCGATGCGGGTAAAACTGGTCTAAAGAGGCATCATACATACCCGCCAGCATTTCTGCCGCCACCTGTTCCTTTTTATAACCGCTGATTTTCACTTTCCATTTCTCTTCACTGCCGGGTAAGGTCTTATCCCGGAAACTGGCATATTCAATAGACAAGTCTTTATTCGTCCAGGGCACATTGATCGTTTGATTATATTGGTAAAAACGGTTGTGCTTTACAAATAACCAACCCGCACCATAGCCACCCCGGTCATCTTCGGTTGCAGAGAAAGGAAAGGATTTCTTTTCGTTATTTAACCGGGTAAAAGAATAATTATCTGTCGTTTGTTGCCCGGTACCGGTTTCTTTTGAAAGCTGATGCACAACGAAGAGATTATCTGCTGAAGTTCCCAACTGAACAGCAGTCGTTTCTCCGGGCTCAATGGATTTGGCGGCCTGGCTCCAGAGATATTGCGGCTGGTTCAGCTGGTTCGATCTTTCATCAAACAATTCAATGTATTGAATGTCTTTTACTGTTTCCCCGTTTTTATCTGTTGTTGAAATTTCTATCATATAAAAACCGGCAGCCCATTGTCCATTTTCTATTTTCCATTTTCCATTCTCCTTCACCGAATCTGTCTTATTAAAAACCTCTGCTCCTTTCTCCCAGCTTTTATAATCGCTTTCATTATCATATTCGTCATACGGGAAAGCCTTTATATATTCTTCTTTGCTCATCACGAACTGGTCAGGTCGTTCCCAGAGCCGGTCACGGATCAGTCTTTTTTCTTCTTTCAGTTTTGTGATCGTTACCGTGATCTTTGCCGGTTCAAACTCACCATTCATATTTTCCGTACGGATATGGAGTGATTTCAAACTGTCAGCCGGCAGGGAAGCAGGTATATTGCTGACCAGCATCAGTGCTTTATAGCTTACCGATACTGATTTTTCCCCGCTTCTTGTCTCCCCGTTGATGTCAGTTACATCGGCATAGACCGTGTAATCAAATACCGGTTCAAATTTTTTATCGAGTGTCAGGTCTGGTATGGCCGTAAAGGCAACGATAAATATTCCATCCTTATCTGTTTTCACTTCTCCATGTGCAATTTCCATTTGCTGCACCGGAGGCTGCCACCAGCGACGGAACAACCAGGGGTATAAGAAACGGGGTTCTCTCACTACCCTGTATTTTACAATGGCACCATCAATATTATTACCGGCATAGGCTTTTGCAATTCCGGTCACTTTGATCGTATCATTGACCTTATACGTTCCTTTGATGGGCTCGTATTCCACAAAGAATTTGGGACGTTTGTATTCTTCCACTTTAAAACCAACATTACCTCCATCCTTTTTAGTATAGAGGCTGAACTGGCCGTTGAGTCCGCTGGCCGGTAACTGGAACTTGCCATTAAAGGAACCGAATTCATTGGTCTTTACTTTAATAGTATCAATGTCTTTGTAATTGGCATCCCGAAGTATCACGGTTGTTTCATAATCCTGCTTTACGGCATTCTTTTTGGCTGCTGTATTCATTCCCAGTACAATTCCTTTGAAATAGACTGTCTGCCCTGGGCGGTAGATACTCCTGTCAGCAAACAAGTAAATATGAGTAACCGTTTTGGGTTCAACACTATTCTGCCTGTTGTAATAGTAATCATATTGGAGGTCATTCATGAACAGTCTTTCCCCGTTATGCGTGATATCAAAATACCACGAGACGTTTTCATAGCGCTTACTTTCGTCTGTCACTTTTTTATCTAACCTGAAAAACCCATTTTGGTCAGCCAGGTATGATTTCCCTTTTACTTTAACATTCTTGGATAGCTGGTAGTCATATTTCTGTTCCCATACCTGTATAGCAGCTTTTGCCAGCGGCTGACCGTTATCACGGTTCAGCACAAAATAATCGTTGCTGTTATTGACGTAGCTGATCGTGGAGACATAGAAGAGCCGGGCACCGAGAATGGTCTTCTCATTTTTGAAATCTTTATCCGAGCCGGCCACCAAAACATATTCTCCGGCAGGCAGTGCATCCACTTTTATTTCCACACTATGATCCTGCAGGTCGTTGGTGACGGGTAATGCCTGTTGCCAGTTTCTTTCCGCTTTGGCTGCAAGGATGGACGACCAGTATTTATCGCCATACTGATCAGCCAGTTCTTTCTTCAGGTTTTCATCGGCTTTGACCAGCCGCAGGTAAACCGTATTAATGTTTTTGTAATTGACTAATGCCCTGAACGGCTGGTTGGGAACATTTACTTTTTCTATACTGAACTGCAGTGATTTGCTGTTGATCGTATTCAGCAGGTTATAACAGTTGATCTTTCCCTCCGAAGAATCTTTTTGTTGCAAAACTTCTTCACAGATCTCTTTGGCTTTTACCCTTGCAAAACGATGCGTGGTATCCCCGAACGGTTTATAACTTTCTGCTTTTTCATTATAGTATTGTGCCAGCAGGTACCAGGCCTGTGTTGCTGCCGGGCTCTTGCCATATTGGTTGGCAATATGATTAACGGCCCTGAAATACAAATTGTCTTTATCGGGATGCGTGGATTTATCTTTTACAAAACTGATCCGTTGAATATCTGCATCCAGTAAAGCATCGTGTTTCGCATCATTCAAATGAAAAGCGATCAGTTGCTGGTAAATGAGTAAGGCTTTATGCTGGAGTGATAGTGAATCTTTGGTTGGAAATTTCCGGCGAATAAAATCAGCAGCAGGATCAAAGGCAGAAGCCTGGTCAATTTCAAACGCATAGGCTGGTTTTTGAATATCACGTTCATCATTTTCAAAGTAATCAATAGCACGATGTGCCAGCAGGTCATACAAGGTAGGGCGAAGATGACGGACATTGCCTTTTATGATGATCGCATCAAATGGTTCCAGTTTGGTTTGCTGCAATAGTTTTTCATTACTGATGGATTGCAAATAGAGCTCACTTGTTTTTTTATGAAAATCTTCAGCATCCCAGGTGGCGATATCTTCTTTTTTAAAATTGCTGGTTTTGGTGCGGTCGTATAATTGCCAGCGGTGGCTTTCAAAATAACTTTGATACAGTTCTGCCAGCAGGCTTTTTAATAGGGAAGATGCCGGTTCTTTTGCAGAAGGTATTTCTTTCTCTATTTCTTTTATGGAAAGTATCTCGTTGTTTTCCCGGGTTTCTGATTGCAGGCCGGTCATATATACTAATGACTTGATGACCTGGGCATCCTGCTGATCTTTTTTGGCGAGGGTATATATTTTCTTTACTTCCGCCAGGGCAGATTTAGGAAGATTCTTTTTATTGAATTCTTCCACTTTTTTCCATTCTTTTTCGTAATTCTTGACGGGGGGCTGACTGTTTGAAGGCATGGCAAATAAACCGGATAAG
>CALRSN020000055.1:0-8929 GCA_943370865.1 Bordetella parapertussis | reverse complement strand
ATTCACCCAGGATTTTTCAAGTGTTTTTGGAGAAGATTTTCCAGTTGAAGATTTGCAAACATTGGCCAGCGCCGGTCGTATAACCGGAGGAACAACAACTAAAACAGAGTCAGCTATCGTATCTTACTTTGGAAGAGCAAACTATAAATTCAATAACAAGTATCTGTTCTCTGCCAGTGTCCGTGCAGACGGATCTTCAAAATTTGGTAAGAATAACCGTTATGGTATATTCCCTGCTGTTTCAGCAGGATGGGTATTAAGTGAAGAAAGCTTTCTTTCTTCATCAAAACTAATCAGCTTCCTGAAGATCAGGGGTAGTTATGGTATTAATGGAAACGACCAGATTGGAAATTTTAGCCAATTAGGACTATTTGGTGCCGGTAAATACAATAATCAATCAGGTTTAGTACCTACGCAATTACCAAACCCGGATCTTGCCTGGGAAAAAAATAAGCAGCTTGATATTGGTATAGATTTCGGCTTATGGGGCAACCGCATCAGTGGTGAGATTGATTATTATGTAAGAAATACCGAGGATCTTCTTTACAGTGTTCCGGTACCAGGCACTTCCGGTTTCACCACTCAGCTGGTTAATATCGGGTCCATGCAGAATAAAGGAGTTGAATTTGTATTGAATTCAACTAATATTAAAAGCAGGGGCTTTACCTGGACATCAAGTTTTAATTTAGCAAAAAATGCTAATAAAATCACCAAGCTCGATGGTGATCAAACCATAATTCCCGGTAATGATGGCCGGTACCTGAATTCACTTATAGTTGGAGAGGCAATCGGGGTGTTCTATGGCCCTAAGTTTGCAGGTGCAGATCCCGCTAACGGCGATGCGCTGTATTACCTTGCAGATGGAAAAACAACTACCAATGATTATAATGATGCGGCATCGTTTATAGTAGGTAATCCAAACCCCGATTGGATTGGTGGTTTAACTAATACTTTTAACTATAAAGGAATTGAACTGTCTGTGCTGTTCCAGGGTGTATTTGGTAACCAGATACAAAACGGAGCTGGCGGCTTCATGTCTGCCAGTTTTGACTGGTTCGATAACCAGACAGCGGACCAGTTAGACAGGTGGCAAAACCCGGGTGATATTACCCAGGTACCTCAGCTCAGGCTTGGTTATGGAAACGGTATTAATGCATCCAGCCGTTATGTAGAAGATGGCGGATATGTTCGTTTGAAAAACGTAACACTGGCATACAATATCCCTTCATCAATACTTAGTAAATTAAAGATCCGGTCAGCCAGGATTTATGCTACAGGAATTAACCTGGCAACATTCACTGATTATACGGGCTGGGATCCTGAAGTTAACACGGATTACCGTGCAGGTAACCGTAACCAGGGCAGTGACTTTTATGCTGCTCCACAGATCAAGTCATTAACTTTTGGTATTAACCTCGGATTTTAATCTAAAAAAATGAATAATATGAAACGTAACATAGTTATATTATCAATTCTTTCTCTATCTATCGTATCCTGCGATAAAAAGATAGAATTGTTCCCCTATCAAAGTGTAGCCGAGGAAATTGCACTGACCTCTGATGCCAATGTAAAGAAGGTGCTGAATGGCGCTTATGATGGAATATCCGATGGCGATTTGTATGGAGGAAATGTTCTGTTGTTTTCGGAATTATTAGCTGCTAATGACGAAATAAGATGGGAAGGAACATTTAACCAACCGGATGAAATTTGGCAAAAAGCAATGATCACTACCAATAGTTTTGTAAGAGATACATGGTTAGATGCTTATGATGCTATTAACAGGGCAAACAATGTACTAAGTGCTATTAATGTCGTTGCCACTGCCGACCAGAACAGGGTAAAAGGGGAAGCATTGTTTATAAGAGCCTGTATGTACTTTGAATTAGTAAAGCTATATGCCAAACCCTATAGTGCCGGTAGTGTAACCACCAATCTTGGTGTTCCCCTGGTATTAACTCCTACAAGAGGAATTGATGAGTCATCCAAAGTTCCAAGAAGTACCGTAGAACAAACATACACCCAAATTCTGGCAGATTTTAATGAGGCTGAAAGCCTGCTTCCCTCTGTAAACCCCGGATCAAATGCGACCACAAGAATGGTATTTGCTACCAAAGCAGCAGCAGCAGCTATGTTATCAAGGGTGTATTTACAAATGGAAAATTACCCGGGAGCCAGGGATGCGGCTAACAGGGCTATTACTGAAGCAACGACTAATGGAAGAAGCCTTTCTGCCACTTATTCCGGAGCCTTTAATAATTCGGTGAATTCAGCAGAATATCTTTTTGCTTCGCAAGTAAGTGCCCAGGATGGTGATAATAATATGCACCTGTACTGGTCTATACCAACATATGGCGGCCGTGACGGTGATGTATCAATACAGCCTAGTCATCTCGCACTATATAATCCTTTGGATACAAGGCTGGCCCTATTTTATACTGGTGCTGGTGATGTGCGCAGTGGGAAATGGCAACAGCAATACAAGGTTCTGCCAATCATCCGCCTTGCAGAAATGTATCTTACCCGTGCAGAAGCTAACTTCAGGGCTGGTACATCTGTTGGAGCGACGCCAGTAGCTGATTATAACCGTACCCATCAAAGGGCAGGACTAACCGCAGCAGTTGCTGTGACACTGGCCGATATTCTTCTAGAAAGAAAGCTGGAATTGGCACATGAAGGACATGCCATTGCTGATGTAAAGAGATTGAAACTCAGTGTAGATGGATTTGCATACAACGCTAACGAATTAGTATTCCCAATTCCTCAACGTGAAGTTGATGCAGCCGGTCTGATCCAGAATCCTGGTTATTGATCAACGCAGAAAAAACTAGAACTATAGTATAAAAAAATCCCTCGTTTTAAACGAGGGATTTTTTTATAATTTGATCTCTTCGCCGTGCTGGTCAAAGAATTTGTATTCCGTCAGGTGGCAATTGGTATCCTGTACCAGTTTTGTTTTCTGGCCAAATTTCTTGTTCCATTTCGCCATTCTGGTTGACCAGGGCCAGCCTTTGGTGAGATAGGCGTACATAATAGGATGCACCAATAGTGTCAGGCTTGCATTCTTATGCGTAATGAGATAACTGAGATTTTTTTCAATCTCATCTTCCAGTAACAACGTTGATGAGATCTTGCCGGTTCCGTTACAGCTGGGACAAAGTTCCTGGGTATTGATATTCATTTCCGGTTTCATCCGCTGCCGGGTGATCTGCATCAGACCGAACTTGGAAATAGGAAGCACCGCATGCTTGGCCCGGTCGGGTGCCATAAACTCTTCCATTTTCTCCATCAGCTTCCGCTTGTTCTCCGGAAACTTCATATCAATAAAATCAATGACAATGATGCCACCCAGGTCACGTAGGCGTAATTGTCTTGCCACTTCTTCTGCGGCTTCGAGGTTTGTTTCCAGGGCATTTTGTTCCTGGTTATTGCTTACACTTTTGTAGCCGCTGTTAATATCAATGACATGTAAGGCTTCTGTATGCTCAATGATGAGGTAGGCGCCACTATTGAGATTTACAGTTTTGCCAAAAGAAGATTTTACCTGCTTGGTAATACCAAAAGAATCAAAAATGGGAGAACCATTCTGGTAGAAGGAGACGATATCGGCCTTCTCTGGGGCAATACGCTGGATATAATTCTTGGTATCGGTGAAGATATTCTTATCATTCACCACGATCTTGTTGAAGTCTTCATTCAGCAAATCACGCAAAATACTGGTGGCTTTTGTTTGTTCACTCAATATCTTGGCAGGAGCCACGGCACCTTTCAGGTTGGTTTGAATGCTCTTCCACATCTCCACGAGGGCAGAAAGATCTTCATGTAATTCTGCGGTATTCTTTCCTTCGGCAGCAGTACGGACGATCACTCCAAAATTCTTAGGTTTGATCGCCTCTACTATTTTCTGGAGCCGCTTTCTTTCTTCGGAAGAATGAATTTTACGGGATACAGCAACGATATCATTGAAGGGGGTTACCACAACAAATCTTCCGGGTAGTGACAGTTCACAACTTAACCGGGGCCCTTTAGCAGCGATGGGTTCTTTTAATATCTGCACCAGGATATTCGGCTTACCGCCCAATACTTCATTGATCTTGCCGGTCTTGATGATCTCTGGTTCAATAGTGAATTTACCAAAATCCAATCCCCCCTGCTCACTTTTATCATTCATACACATAGTAGTGAACTTCAACAGTGATTTGGCATAGGGGCTCAGGTCAGTATAGTGAAGAAAGGCATCCTTCTCAAATCCAACATCCACGAATGCGGCATTTAATCCCGGTATCAGTTTTTTTACTTTACCAAGATAAAGGTCGCCTACGGCAAAACGGGCATCGCTTTTCTCGCTATGCAGTTCTACCAGCTTCTTATCTTCCAGCAGGGCTATTTCAACACCCTGGGGAGCGACATTAATAATAAGTTCTTTGTTCATTACAGCTTACATAAATGAAAACACCTTCGATGCTGTAAACACCGGATTGCCAGGAACCGTACCGAATGCGGGAATAACCTGTAGGAGATTGTCTGAAGCAGATTGGTGGGGTGCAAACCTGTACGGCAAACAAACCGGTCAAACTGAATATACGCCCCATTTAACCGGGGCGTATATACGTTTCAGAAAAGAATTATTTATTTCTCTTCTTATGACGGTTCTTTCTCAGTCTTTTTTTACGCTTATGCGTCGCAATTTTATGACGCTTCCTTTTTTTACCACAAGGCATACTCAAATAATTTTTAATTCTTGTTTATAATAAGTTTCTCAACTTCTATTTCTTCAGTTCCTGAATTCTTTTCTCGATCTCTTTCCTGGCATCAGCACGGGTGATATATTTCAAACTCTCCCCGTACCAGCTGATGGCTTTGTCTTTCTTCCCGGTTCGTTCACAAACATCAGCCAGCATCAAAACGGTTTCCACATTGTCGGGCTGCAGGCGATGCACCGTTTCCAAACGAGTGATGGCTTTGTCATATTGCCCGGAATACAGGGAGCCTTTGGCTAACGTCATCTGGGCATATATATTGGTACTGTCCTTATCTGTTACTTCTTTGATCTTTGAAATACCTACCATCGGGGCGGCAGCTATATTTCCAAAGAGATAACAGGCACCCAGTCCAACTTTGGCTGAATCGTTATCAGGATTGATCTTCAAAGACCTTTCAAACAAATCTTTGGCCTGCAATGCTTTCCACTTTACCAATTCAGGGTCACGGTCCATTTGCAGGTTATCCAAAAATAAGTGGGCAGCAAAGGTGAGGGTTTTTTCCGAATTTTCCAATCTGGCAGCTTCGGCTTCATACCAGGCATAAGGCTCAAAAATCCTGGCTGAATCGCCCCAAAAATGAGATAATTGGTGAAATACCTTTAATTGCTGGTCTTTTACATCACCCCTGGAGATAGAATTTTCCAATGTATTGAGCCGTACAACCTGCTCGGCATTCAGCTGCTTCTTAGCCATTAACAGAATAGTATCAATAGTAATGTTGCTTTTGGCAGGGCCATGATCATGGCCGTCATCTTCACTATGCGCCTGGTTTTCAATTGCAGCTACCGGCTTTTTAGGAGGTATCGTAGGCCCGAACCTATAAATAGCCGCCACAATTACAACAGCTACGGCAACAGTGATCCATTGAGGTTTTTTCACAATAAAAATTTCAGTGGGCAAAGTTACCTCAAACCCCTGAACAAGCTTCAGTAATTAAAGGAGAATGTTTGAAAGGCGTGTAATATCTTATTCTGCATCATCACCAGGACCAGGATCTGGCTTAGGTTCTTTCAATTTCTTAACCTCGGCAACAAATTCTTTAGCTGGTTTGAATGCGGGGATATAATGCTCGGGAATATGTACGGCAATATTCTTTTTGATATTACGACCGATTTTGGCTGCTCTTTTCTTAGTAATAAAACTGCCAAATCCGCGAATATAGATATTCTCACCCCCGGCCAGGGTGTCTTTTACTTCTTTAAACATGGTTTCAAGGGTTACCAAGACATCAACCTTGGGTATCCCTGTTTTTTCTGAAATCTGATTAACGAGATCGGCTTTTCTCATTGTTGCAGGTTTTTAATGGTTTTCGAATGCCAATTTATGATAAAATAATATGATTGTCAACAGGATAGGCAGTTTTTTTAAAACAAAAGGCATAGGAATTTGAAAAATGAAGGATATTTAAAGCTTAAATAGCCAGGACTATTGAAAACAACCGACAAAATTGAACAGAAAAAAAGGTTTCCTGCCCTGCTTTTAAAATGGAATAGGGAGCAAAATGACCGGCAAATGCCCTGGAAGGGCGAAAAAGACCCCTATAAGATATGGTTGAGCGAGATCATACTCCAGCAAACCCGGGTGGAGCAGGGGCTGAGCTATTATAATAACTTCATTAAAACCTTCCCGGATATTCAGCAACTGGCAAAGGCGAAGGACGAAAAAATCTTTAAGCTGTGGGAAGGGTTGGGCTATTATTCCCGTTGCCGTAACCTGATCGCCTCCGCCCGTTTTATTGCAAATGAAAGGAAAGGTGAATTCCCGGCTAGCTATGAAGAAATAAAAACATTAAAAGGTGTAGGACCTTATACGGCCGCTGCAATCAGCTCTTTTGCGTTTGATCTTCCTCATGCTGTTGTTGATGGCAATGTATTCAGGGTACTTGCCCGGGTATTCGGAATTGATAAACCAACGGATAGTACAGAAGGAAAAAAATACTTCACACAACTGGCAGAAGAACTGCTTGACAATAAACAACCAGGTCTCTATAACCAGGCCATTATGGATTTTGGAGCCGTGGTTTGTAAACCTGCTTCTCCTCTATGTGCAAGCTGTTGTTTTAAAAAAATCTGTACCGCTTTCCAGGATAACAGGGTGAATGAATTACCTGTTAAAGAGAAAAAAATAAAGATCCGCAAACGTTGGTTCTATTACCTGGTGCTTGACTTTAAAAACGAGATAGCTATACGGCAACGTACAGAAAAGGATATCTGGCAAGACCTGTATGAATTTCCGCTGATCGAATCTTCCATCGAATTAGATAAGAAAACCCTGTTGCAGCAAATTGAAAAACAAAAATTGTTCAATAGTAAAGAAGTTGAATTGATTTCGGTTTCTCCATTATTTAAACAACAACTATCTCATCAGCTAATAGCGGGTCAGTTCATTAAATTCAAACTAAAGAGAAAGTCTCCCGGGAGCGAATCCTGGCAATGGGTACCGAAAGATAAGATAAGGAAGTATGCGTTCCCCCAGTTTATTAACCAGTATCTTAAAGAAAAGACGGGCCTGCAAAGTTTATTCTGATGTTAAATCAGCCACCTCTCTCAATTTTTTGTTGGTAGCCCCTGAAAAAGAAATTAACTTTAAAGAGCATTGTTAGCCGCAGACGATTTCTTAACCTAAAGGAATAAATCTATGAGAGGCGTAAACCGAGTAATGCTGATTGGCAACCTGGGAAAAGATCCCGATGTTCAGTTCCTGGAAGGAAATATTGCCGTTGCTAAATTTCCCTTGGCCACTACCGAAACTTTTAAGGACCGTTCTGGCAAACTGGTCTCCCAAACAGAATGGCACACAGTTGTACTATGGCGGGGCCTGGCCGAACTGGCACAGAAATACCTTCACAAAAGCAGCCTTGTTTATATTGAAGGACGTTTGAGAACCCGTAGTTGGGAGGATAAAGATGGTAACCGCAAATTTGCCACGGAAGTAGTAGGGGATAATCTTATTATGCTGGATAAAAGAGCCGATGGGGTCGGGGGAACCGGCCACGGAGATTCGGGTATGGAAGGAATGGGCGGGTCTGATATGCCCATGGGAGATCCCTCCGAAAGTCTACCATTCTGAAATAGAAAACTATAAAAGCATATTTTTGCGCAAGCAATCAGCAGGCAGGCCTTCCGACCTGCCTTTATGATTCATTCTCTAACCAAAATACCCGGCATTGGACAGTCATACAGACATCCATTTATTGAACGACCTGTTTTCTTTTACACTTTTAGCGGCCAACCCGCAGGGTAATATCATTCTTATCATTTTGCTGCTGGTCCTGGTCACTCTTGCTTTTGTGATCTCCGGCTCGGAAGTAGCTTTGTTTTCCCTGGGCAGCAAGGATATCAATATGCTGAAAACAAAACAGCATGCTGCGGCCAAAAAAATTACCGAGCTGCTGGAAGAGCCCAAGGAGGTATATGCATCGTTACTGATAGCCGGTACATTTATTAATATCTGCATCATCGTTTTGTCTAATTACCTGGCTGACCAGTTTATAAATTTTGATAAAATTCCGCAGTGGCTGGAGATTCTCAGCAAAGCGTTGGTGATCGCATTTATACTGGTATTCTTTGGGAGGTTGATGCCAAAAGTGGCTGCGACACAAAATAATCTCCGGTTTGCCTATGGCACTTCGTTTATTATTGAAGCGCTGCACCTGATGTTGCGGCGTATCAGCCGCTGGATCGTTTCATTAGCCGATGGAATTGGCAGAAGACTCGGTGCTAACCGGTCGGAAGCTATTAGTATCCAGGAATTAGATGAGGCCATTGATATCAAGACTGATGAAGAAGCATCGCCGGCTGAAAAAAATATCATGAAAGGGATCGTGAAGTTTGGAAATATTTCTGTGAAACAGATCATGCGAAGCCGGCTGGATGTAAGTGGTATAGATTATAAAAGCTCTTTTAAGGATCTGGTTAAAAAAGCAGAAGAGCTTCATTATTCAAGGTTACCGGTATATAAAGAAAGCCTGGATGAAATAGCCGGTATTATTAATACCAAAGACCTGTTACCATTCTTAAACGAAGCCGAAAACTTCGATTGGCACCCTTTAATGCGCCAACCCTTCTTTGTTCCGGAGGCAAAACTGATCGAAGACCTATTGAAGGATTTTCAGCATAAGCATATTCATTTTGCAGTAGTAGTGGATGAGTTTGGCGGAACCAGTGGTA
>CALRSN020000054.1:0-8930 GCA_943370865.1 Bordetella parapertussis | reverse complement strand
TCGCAGAATCTTCTTTGTATTGCAGTCGTTTAAAATAAGCCGGCATCAGGTTCGCTTTTGAGATCCTGTCCACATCGGCTTCACTTTTTTTCATCAGCGTATCATTCAGGTATTTTTCGATCATGATACGGGCAATCGGGCCTCCCCAGGTGGCACCATATCCCGCATTTTGTACAAAAACTGCCACCGCTATCCTTGGATTGTCTTTCGGGGCAAAACAAACAAACATCGAGTTATTAGGAAGTTTGATGCGCTGTCCGTCAAGAATAGTATAGTTCTCTGCCGTACCCGTTTTTGCACAAACATCTATATTAGGGATCTGTGCGATACGGGCTGTACCAAATTTCACCACATCATTCATTCCTTCAATTACAGCCCTGTAAGCGGTGTCCGGGATTTTTGTCAATACTTCATGTTTGAACCTGAATTTATTCATGAGGGCTGTATCAGCTTCTGATTCCCCATCAATTTTTTCTACAAAATGAGGTGTATAGTAATAGCCTTTGTTGGCGACGATACACATTGCATTGGCCATTTGCAATGCTGTTGTCTGCATTTTATCCTGGCCGATACCCAACGTAAGGTTGGTACAAGAAGTCCAGCGGCCGTTATTTTCTCTATTATATACGGAGGTATCCGGTATGCTGCCCCTGTTTTCGCCGGGTAAGTCAACACCCAATTTCACCCCAAGTCCGAAAGCATTGAGATATTCTCTCCATTTCAGGTATCCCTGTTTGACATTACCATACTTGGGGTTATCAACGGTTAACCTGTATACATGTGCATAGTAAGAATTACACGAATTGGCAATGGACAGCCTCACATTGGCAGCGTGGCCGCCCCCGGAGTGAGTACAAGCGGGTTTTCCATGACCGCATAACGTGTAACGGCCACCACAGGGATATCCATAAGAAGGTGTAATAACTCCTTCATCCAGGGCAACGAGTGCACCAACCGGTTTGAAAGTAGAACCCGGTTCATACAAACCACCGATAGCCCTGTTCAGCATGGGGCCTGTAACATCCAGTGTCATCCTGCTGAAATTCTTGCTGCCATCCGGGCCGGTAAGATCATTAGGGTTAAAATTGGGACCAGACACCATGGTGAGAATACCACCTGTCTTTGGATCTAACGCCACTACCGCTCCCACTTTATTGGTCATCAGTTTTTCAGCCAGTTGCTGTAATTCAATATCAATATAAGTTCTCAATCCCCGCCCGGCAATAGCTGCTGTATCAAAAGCGCCATTTTCATAATTTCCGACCAGCCTGTTCTTATTATCTTTAATGAGATGCTGCACCCCCCGCTGGCCCATCAGCACTTTTTCATAATACGCTTCGAGTCCACTTTTACCGATATAGTCCCCCATGCGGTAGTAGTTACCTGACCGTTCAATATCCTTTGGATCTGCTTCTTTGATATAACCGAGGATATGCGCCGCTGCGTTGAAGGGGTAGATCCGCAAGGGGCGTTCCACCAGGTAAAAGCCGGGATACTTCCAGCTGTTCTCTTCGAATTTTGCCTGCAGGTCAGCAGTCAGTAGCCCTTTGAAGACAGAAGGGCGAACAGCAGTGTTCTTGAGTTTAGCCTCTAAAATTTTCTTTTTAAAATCGGCCGTATCCATATTCAGCATCCGGCAAAAATCCAGCGTATCAATTCCTTTTACCTCTGCGGGTGTGACCATCAGGTCATAAATGATCGTATTGTTCAGGATGGCTTTGCCTTTGCGGTCAAAGATGATCCCTCTTTCCGGGTAAATGATCTTTGGATATACGGCATTGTCCATGGCCAGTTGCCTGTATTTACCTTCCACCACCTGCAGGTAAAACAACTGGGCGATGATCACCACGAAAGCAATAAGAAAGATGAGTCGGATAATACGGCTTCTCGATTGGTTGAACACAGGCATAGACAGAAGTAGCGATAAAAATTGACCGGTAAGAGGAAGTGATAATTACAATCTACAAATTACGATTTCAAAAACACGGTTTCCAAGTATTTGAAGAAATAAATTTTGTTTTAAGAGAATTTTCTGTTTTCGTCTTTCTCCGCATCGTTTATTCTACGATTTTTTATACCGATGAATTACGCCGTGTTCGTTCTGAATTTCATTCTGCGGGGGAATAATAACTCCACCGTAATGATGAGTAACATACTGATGCCGGTAGTGGAAATGACCTTAATAACGAAATCTAGAAAATTGCCAAACTGCAGCCACTGCAGGAAGGTCATATAAAAATGATGCAGTATGGTCAGGATCAGGACGTAGACCAGGTAAGGCGTCCAGCCCATGGCCCGGGGTGATGGTTCCCTGTAATTGAACTCAGAGCTGTCTTTGGGTGTAAGTATATTAATTACAAAAGGTCGTACATAAGCTAATAAAGTACAGGCCGCTGCATGCACACCGATCTGCATACTGAAAGCATCCAGCGTCAGCCCGGTCACAAAACCAATGATCAACAGGTTGATCCTTGAGATGGAGAACGGTAAACAGAGAATGAACAGGTAATATATATATGTAATAATGTACTGGTGTAGGTGCAACTGGTTGAGCAGGTACACCTGTACAAGAATGAACAGGGCAAAACGGACAATATTTCTGATCAGGTCACTCAACGGTTGTAATTTTTAGGATCATCGATTTTCTTTTTGGTATCATCTCTCAGCCTGGCCTGCTCATCATAATAGAGGTTCTCTATAATATGGACCTGTTGCAGGTTAAAGAAATTAGCTGCTGTTTTTAGCTTCAATACATAAAAGTTGGTGCTTTTATCCGCCACGATCTCAGCAACTGTTCCCACCATGAATCCCGGCGGGAAATTTGAATTGACACTGGTCAGTACCGTATCCCCTTTCAACACTGAATCTGATTTGGGGATATTGCGCATGGTCAGGAAAAGAGGGTCCTTTCCATCCCACTCGATAGTTCCCATATTGCCACTTTTTTTCAGCACTACACTTCTTTTACTCTGCACATGTAACAGGCTCATTACCTGGCTGAAGTTGGGACTTACATTCACCACCACTCCCACCGCACTGCCATCAGAATTAATGACGGACATATTATCCCTGATCCCATGGTTGGAGCCTTTATTCAGTTGTATATAATTTTTCTCAGCCGTTACTGTATTATACACCACCCTTGCATCTCTCCACAGGTATTGCCTGTAGTGGCCCAACGTATCATAGGGAATAGAGTCCCTGACAAACCGGGTAATTGTATCGATCTTCTCAAAATTGGAGGGTAAAAGGTTCAGCAGCGAGTCATTGAGTTGATGCAACCGCTGGTTTTCGGCTTTCAGGTGAAAGAAATCATCCACGGTTTTATACCTGGAATTGATCTTCCCCGTCAGTTCATTGGCAAAACCAAGTCCTTTTGCCCTGTGAAACCTGTTATAGGTAAACAATAGATACAAGGCTGCCACCTGCAATGCAAGAAAACAAATGAACGTAAAATAGCGGCGGATAAATAGAAATACGTTGCGCAAAGTAGCAGGTTTGAGTTCAGCGGTATCGGTCAGTAACGTTATTCCGGTTACTCTTCGTATAGCTTACTTCGTACTTACAATATGTTTAACGCATTACAAAAGGATACCGATCGTAATGTTTCAACGCAATACCTGTTCCCCTTACCACACTTTTCAGCGGATCATCTGCCACATGCACGGGCAATTTGATCTTCTGGCTCAGGCGTTTGTCCAATCCACGTAATAAGGCACCACCACCGGTCAGGTACAGGCCGCGGCGGTAAATATCAGCGGCCAGCTCAGGAGGTGTTTGTTCCAGTGCTTTCAGGATCGCTTCCTCGATTTTGAAAATGCTCTTGTCCAGGGCTTCCGCAATTTCCTGGTAGCTCACCATGATCTGTTTAGGAATACCTGTTACCAGGTCACGGCCATTTACCGGGATGTCATCCGGTGGGTTATCCAGGTCTTTCATGGCAGCACCCACATTGATCTTGATTTGCTCAGCGGTTCTTTCACCGATCAGCAGGCTATGATAGCGGCGCAAAGCCTCCATAATATCAGCCGTAAATTCATCACCAGCAATCCGGATGGATTGGTCACAAACAATACCTGCCAGGGCGATTACGGTAATACCTGTTGTACCGCCACCAATATCAATGATCATATTTCCCACCGGCTCTTCCACGTCAATACCGATACCCAGTGCGGCTGCCATGGGCTCGTGCAGTAAGTAAACTTCCTTAGCACCGGCCTGTTCAGCACTATCTCTAACTGCTCTTTTCTCCACTTCTGTGATAGAAGAGGGGATGCAAATCATCATTCTCCAGCTTGGGGGAAATAGGGGTTTCTTGGGATAAACCAGTTTGATCAGCTCCCGGATCATCAGCTCGGCAGCGTTGAAATCGGCTATGACACCATCTTTCAGCGGACGAACCGTCCGGATGCTTTCATGTGTTTTCTCATGCATCATCAGGGCTCTCTTGCCCACGGCCAGCACTTCTTTGGGGTTGTTGCGGTTCAGGGCAACTATGCTCGGCTCATTCACCACCACTTCGTCGTTATGTATGATAAGGGTATTAGCGGTACCCAGGTCTATTGCTATTTCTTGTGTAAACCAGTTAAAAAGTCCCATTCTTAATTATTGGATTGATGTGTGCAAAGTTGGAGGAAATAATTTGAATTAACAAAGCTGAAACCCTTGTCCCACAAAGATTTTTTGGCTTCGGTGGGTTTTACCTCCCCGGTCACCAAATTGGTTTTTCAGGGTTCGTTTTACTGGTTGTGCCGGGTTTCTCATTTTTAAAAATCATTTCTTTTAGCCCTGTTTGTTTGCAATTATTGTTCCTGTTTTCATTAACGGCGATCAGTAGAGCAAAAAAATCTTCTACCTTCATTTCATGCGTATCATCACAAGAACTGTTTTGATCCTTTCCGTCGTCAGTTTGTTTGCTGATATCGCCAGTGAATTACTCTATCCCATAATCCCTGTTTATTTAGACAGCATCGGCTTTTCTGCTTTATCCATCGGCATACTGGAAGGTATTGCCAATTTTACTGCAGGCATCAGTAAAGGTTATTTTGGCAAACTGAGTGATGAAAAAGGTCTTCGGCTACCTTTTGTAAAACTGGGTTATTTGTTAAGTGCCATCTCGAAGCCCATCATGGTGATGCTGACCAGCCCTTTCCTGGTTTTTATTGCCCGCACATCGGACCGGCTGGGTAAAGGAATACGAACTGCTGCAAGAGATGCACTCTTATCACAACAAACAACACCTGAAAATAAAGGAAGGGTATTTGGTTTTCACCGCAGCATGGATACAGTGGGGGCCACCATCGGCCCGGCATTAGCCTTATTGTTTTTATTCTTTTACCCTGGGCAGTACACAACTATTTTTTACTTCGCTTTCATTCCCGGCATTATCAGTGTGTTGCTGATTTTTTTATTGAAAGAAAAGAAACAACCTGTTTCCACTTTCCGTGACGGGCATATTTTTTCGTATTTCAGGTATTGGAAAATCGCTTCGCCTGAATACCGGAAAGTTGTTGTAGGACTATTATTGTTTGCCCTGTTCAACAGTTCGGATTTTTTCCTGTTGTTAAAAGCCAAAGAAGCAATTGGTGATGAAAAGATCATACTCATGGGTATCACTTTCAATGGTGTCACCATCAGTGTGGCTGCTTATGTTTTTTATAACCTTATTTATGCCCTGTTCTCTTACCCGCTTGGGATTTTAGCTGACAAAGCCGGCTTCAAGAATGTGATAATGTTTGGTATGCTGTTGTTTGCCATTGTATATGCAGGCTTTGCTTTTAATCCTTCTGTGCCGGTGATCTTCGCCTTATTTTTTATCTATGGCTTGTATGCTGCAGCCACAGAAGGGGTGATCAAGGCATGGATCACTAATATGGCCCACAAAGACAACACAGCCACTGCCATTGGTTTTTATACTTCGTTTGAAAGTTTTTGTGCACTATTCTCCAGTATTATAGCCGGCGCCTTGTGGTCCGGGCTCGGAAGCTTCTATACATTTGCTTCTGCTTCTCTCATTACTATCATTGTTATCATTTATTTTCTATTCAGGATCAGGAGAAATTAATCTTCTTTTAATCCCGTAATAATTTTCGCCGGCAAATCTTAACAGTTTGGCACGGTTCTGGAAAATGGGGCTAAGAACACAATTCTTCCACAAAAAATTCATTGTTATGAGAAAAGTCATTGTATTAGCAGCGGCCTTATTTATCGTCATTACTTCTCAAGCGCAAAGCCGCAGCACCAACAGTTCCTCTTACAAAACCGCACTGGGTGTAAAAGTCTGGGATGGCGGCGGTATCTCTTTAAAACACTTTTTCAACGGCAATAACGCTGGTGAACTCATCGGTTATTTCTGGAATCGCGGTGCCCGTTTCACCGGTTTATATGAAATACATGGTGATATCACCGGTGCACAAGGTTTGAAATGGTATATCGGACCTGGTGCTCACATTGGTTTCTACAACAGCAAATATGGTGATGGTGCTTTCGCTGGTATTGATGGTGTATTAGGTCTTGATTATAAGTTCCGGGGTGCGCCGATCAATATGTCCATCGACTGGCAGCCTTCGTTTGAGTTTGGTGACAACCGCGGCTTTGTTGGCAGCTGGGGTGGATTAGGTATCCGTTACACCTTCTAATATATATCGGTTCTTTATCTATCAGCAAAGAAGTGATCAGTATGATACTGATCACTTCTTTTGTTTACTTTAGTACAAATAACCACTATGAGAAAAAAATTACTGCTTGCTGTCACTGCTCTTTTCATCACAAGCATTTCATTTTGCCAGGTTGATGCGATGAAAGCAGCCAACGATTATGAAAGAGATGTAAAAGACAGCATTAATAATCCATACGGGCATAATAAAGTTGCCGGCAAATACTATGACATAAGGGGTTTCAAAATGTATTGCGAGGTCTATGGCGAAGGAGAGCCATTACTTATTATTCATGGCAACGGAGGTTCCATCAATAATTTCATTTACCAGATACCCTATTTCGCTAAAAAATATAAAGTGATCATTGCCGACAGCCGCTCACACGGCAAGTCGGTTGACAAAGGTGATTCTCTTACCTATGAAATGATGGCTGATGATTATGCCGCGTTGTTGACTGCATTAAAAGTTGATTCCGCCCATGTGATCGGCTGGAGTGATGGCGGCATCAATGCGTTATTATTGGCCATCCGCCATCCCGAGAAAGTAAAAAAACTGGCAGCCACAGGTGCTAACCTTGTTCCCGATACCACTGCTGTTCCGCAACAGATCTGGGATATGGTAATACCGGCTTTCAAACAATTTGCAGCTAAGACAAATAAAACAGAACAGGAAAAAACGGCTTTTAAGCTTTATCGCCTGCTTTGCGAACAACCTCATATCCCATTAACTGATCTTCAAAAGATAAAATGTCCCTCCCTCATCATCGGTGGTGATCATGATGTGATCAAGGAAGAACATACGATGCTTATTTATAAAAATATCCCAAAAGCTTACCTATGGATATTACCCGCATCGGGTCACTCCACTCCTCTTATGTATAAAGATGATTTTAATACAGTAGTGGGGCGTTTCTTTTCATCTCCATATAAAATTATAGAGGGAAACGACCGGTTTATGTAAGTCATTATGCGGAGACAAATCCCAGTCGCATTTCCATAGCATGGCTGAGCAGCGGTAATTTTCTTCTTTCGATCAGGAAACTGTTGAGCTGTGCTATTTCCCGGAAGATATAATGTTTATCCGCAGCGGCTTTCAGGTAATCTTTTCCGGTGCTGCCGCCTGTGCCGATCCGGGTGCCGATCATCCGGTGTACCATATTCATGTGCCGGTAACGCCAGCTGCTCAATTGTTCATCAATTTCCAGTAACACATTCAACAGTTGAAACGGCAATTGTAATAACGGGTAACCCCTGTACAGCATTATGAATAAAGCAGCCCGGCAGGCGGAAGGAGATAATGAACGACCTTCCCATTGTTCACTGCTGAATATGTCATCAAATCCCCCGATATTATTTTTCTCGGCTTCTACCAGGCTTGATTGATAGCTTGTTTTATAGTCGTTCCAGAAAGTATCATCCGCACCTTCTTTTAAAAATGGCATTCGCTCCAGCCAGTTGTTCAACAAATCAAGTACTGATTTACTACCCTCAGCCTTTTTTATTATATCAACTTGTTCGGGTCGTAATTGTGCCGTATAATATTCTTTCCCGTGCCGGTGTTCAAATTTTAATCCCAGTTTCGCTTCCAGTTCTTTGAATTGCCAGCTTTGAAAACCGGAGGCAGGTCGCAGCATATCCCTGAAATCCAAAAAGTCCATCGGTGTCATGGTTTCCATAATATCGATCTGGTGCACCAGTACCCGGAGAATAGTTACACAGCGGCTCAGCCGGTGAACAACGGTTTGCAGTTCGGGAGAATTATCATTGAGTGCCGGCTTATTCATAATAGCAGCCACCGAATTCACTTCATGATGCAGTTGTTTGAACCAGAGTTCATACGCCTGGTGAATAACGATGAATAACATTTCATCATGCGCCGGTAATTGCAGCTTATCACTTTCTGGGAACTGTGCATTCAGTATCTTGTCCAGTTGCAGGTAGTCATGATAATGAACTTCGGAAGGCATAAGCAATATTTAAATGAGATAGCGGCGAATTAGATTAAGAAACATGCGGTTTGAATTCATAGCCAATATCAGTCCGGTAATAAATCCCTTCGTAATGGATATGATCTAATATATCCAATGAAATGTTGACGGCTTCTTCCAGGCTCTTATCTAACGAGGTAACACATAATACCCGGCCTCCATTGGTAACAATCTTCCCTTTTTCTTCTTTAGTTCCTGCATGAAAGACCAACGATTGTTTTCCAAATTGTTCGTTCAGTCCTGTTATTTCAAAGCCTTTTTCATAACCCAGCGGATATCCGCCACTC
>CALRSN020000053.1:0-9204 GCA_943370865.1 Bordetella parapertussis | reverse complement strand
ACCGGCAAAAGCAGTTCCTTCATCGTTGCCTTCACCGATCACCACATCCACCGTGAACTGCGGGTAATTTTTCTTATTGAAATTGAAAACGACTCCTAATCGCTGCGTGGGTTTCACTACTTCCGCCTGCACAAACTCCGGTTCAGGTTCTTCCTCTGTTTGTCTTTCTTTAATGGGTAATAAAACGGGGCGGCTAGGCTGGGCTGCCGGAGCCACTCTTTTGATACTGGTATCTAATACCCGTAAAAAAGGTTTCCCTTCTTTATAAGCAAATTCAAATTTTCCTTTCAGGTCATCGCTCAATGAATACCCGTAAGCTTCTAATAATTTATTTTTTTCTTTATCCCAGTTACGGATGCTGTCGAAGTAATTAGCACCATAAGAATTTAATAATTGCACCAGCACAATGATCTTTGGCAAACACAAGGGATGCTCCGGGTCCTCATAGTCGCAACTGGTATCAAAATTTCGTTCTTCGTTCTTGCGGATAATCACCTTGTATTCCTGGCCATTCAGTTTTACTGTCGCTTTCACGGTTTCATTCTCTGCAAAATCGATCTTGGCCTTCTGTGTTCTTAAATAGGTTTCGGCTTCCTGTATTGTTTCCTGGGAAGAAAGTAAACGCAGGGTTTTCAGGTCAATCGTTTTCATCTTGGCAACAGTGTGCCGCTGATCGTATTTTACTTCCCCGGTTTGTAAATGTCCCCGGTCAATGAGTTCCTGTAATTGAAAAAGAGAAGCCGCTTCGTGCCGGCAGATGTCGCCCAGATTATAAGGACAGGTGCAACGTAATGAAACACCTTTCGGGTCTTTGAATTTCTGAATATAGACTTTGTAAAAAGTAGAATAGATATCATCTTTTACCCGGAAGATCGCAGAACCAAAAAGATCATCATATTCCACCAGTTCACAAAAACCAATGGCATGGATCTTTTTGCCGCGGCGGATCACTTCATCAGTTCCATGGGTGTACACATATTTGATAAGGTGCGGTAAGGCCAAAGCAAATTCGATTTTATTACAGGAATCACGAAGCCATAAACCCGGTATTCCAAAAAAGGTTAATCGGCAAATCTAAAGGAATACAGGGCGGATTTCCATGCAAAATGAAAGAAATAAAAAATAATTTTTTGAGCAGGAGGGTGCAAAAAAAATAAAGTATCTTAGTAGATTTTATTTCGCCGTCAGCTTCCCTTCTTTGTATAACGGCAATACATTTGCCAGGTCTGCTGTCAAACAAAATTTGATATCTTCTATCAAACCAAATCTTTCCACGAGACGATGATAATGCGTAAGCTTCGGTGCAAAACCGCCTAAGTTATTTTTATGCTTACTATACATGGATTCTGCCATCAATGAACTATCGCAATGGATCGTAAAATCTTTTTTCAACCGGCTGATCACCGCCCCGGCAAACAAAGTGTCTTCCAAATTGAAACGATCTTTCCAGCCGGCACAACCTAATACCACGTTCTTTTTTTCAGCCAGCAGATAATCGCATACAGCAGAAAGATTAGGAAAAGAACCTGAGATAATGGTATCGGCTCCTTTGTCCAATGCCATTTGCAATAAACGGGTGCCATTGGTAGTGGTTAATACTAATGTCTGGTTCTCAATAAACTCCCGTCCATACTCTAATGGTGAGTTGCCATGTTGCAGTCCCTCCGCTATCATACCATCTCTTTCGCCGGCCGCAATGCCGCCGATACTTTTACTAATCTCAATGGCTTTGGGGACTGAGTCAACCGGTATCACACATTTGGCCCCGTTGTATAATGCAGAAGCAATGGTGGACGTGGCACGGAATACATCAATGATCACCACCACGCTGTTACTGAGATCATATAAATGAAGCAGGGCAGGGGAGAGTGAAGTATTGAGGGTTGGTTTGTTGCTCATATAGTGCTGCAAAAATAAGAGAACATTTGCTAACGGTCAGTTGCTCTATTTCTGCAACAGCTTCTTCCATTTATCCGTCTCCGCATAGTCTTTGATGACCTGGTTACGGTGTTCAATTAAACGGCGCATATAATTAGTAAGATAAAGAGAATTAAAGAAGCGGCCTACCGACCCATAAGGACTTTCAAAATGCAGCAGGTCGATCATAATAGTACCGTTATCACAAGGTTTGAAATGATGTTCATGTTTCATCATTTTAAAATCCCCTTCTGCCTGTTCATCGGTAAACATTTCCGGCTTTTTCATCTCGGTGATTTTTGCCCGCAGCAGCCGGTTCTTGAATAAATGCCTTGCCCGCCAGGTAACGGTTTCATCTTTTTCAATTAATCCGAAGCGGATACCAGCCACCGCTTCCTCTTTATGTTTTGACATGGACTCGGTATGTAAGCCGATATGACGGCTGAGGTCAAATACAATATCAGCAGGTGCTGCGATAAAGGTGGTCAGGTGGATAGTTGGCATATTGAACAAGTACGATGTTTGAAATACGAAATATAACCCTCCGGTTAAAATACAATCTTATACTTGTTCCTGCAAAAATCTGACCATATCAATCTATGCAAATGGGATCTTCGCCACTTTAGCCTGTAGTAGTTTATCCCGCACTTTAATATAAATGGGCGAATCAATGGCTGTAAAAGCCGGGGTCACATAGCCCATACCAATTGCTTTACCCAAACTGGGTGCCTGTGTACCGGATGTTACATGCCCAATTGTAGCCCCGGTGTAATCTTTTATTTCGTAGCCGTGGCGGGGAATACCTTTTTCGATCATTTCAAAGCCTACCAGTTTCTTTTGTACGCCTTCGGCTTTTTGTTTGGCAAATATTTCTTTCGATGTAAATTCTTTAGTGAATTTAGTGATCCAGCCCAGGCCGGCTTCCATGGGTGAAGTGGTATCATCAATATCGTTGCCGTATAAACAGAAGCCCATTTCCAACCGCAGTGTATCTCTTGCACCAAGACCTACCGGTTTTAACCCCTGCGGACCACCTATTTCAAAAATGGCATTCCATATTTTGTCCGCAGCGCCGTCCTTATCTTCAAAATAGATCTCCACCCCGCCGGCACCGGTATAACCCGTAGCACTGATCAGTACATTTTCCACACCAGCAAATTTTCCTTTCGTAAATGTGTAGTATTTCAGGTTGAGAATATCCATCTCTGTCAACGGCTGCAGGATCTTCGTGGCATTCGGACCTTGTATTGCTAACAAACAAGTCTTCTCGGAGATATTATGCATTTCTGCATTCTTGGTATTGTGTTTACTGATCCAGTTCCAGTCTTTTTCAATGTTGGAGGCATTCACCACCAGCATATACACCTTGTTCTCTTCCACACAATACACCAGCAGGTCGTCAACTATACCGCCATTTTCATTGGGCAGGCAACTGTATTGGGCTTGCCCGGCTTTCAGTTTAGAAGCATCATTGCTGGTTGTTCTTTGAATAAGATCTAATGCATGTTCTCCTTTTATGATAAATTCCCCCATATGACTCACATCAAAGATGCCGGCATTCTTTCTTACCGCCGCATGTTCGTCATTGATGCCGGAATAAGAGATCGGCATGTTATACCCTGCAAATTCCGCCATTTTAGCACCGAGGGCAATATGTTTTTCAGTAAAAGGAGTGTTCTTCATTGCAATTCGTTTTATAATCCCTTCGACCTCACGAAGGGTCCGCAAATGTAGAGCAAAAAGCTAAGAGGGTAAAACAAACAAAAAAGCCCCGCTGTATAAACAGGCAGGGCGTTCCCGGTTTGCCGGGTCCAACTTCAACCGAGTTAAAACCAGTTGAGCAATGATAAAACAGGGGACGGCGAAGAAGAGCCGGTAGCAGTGCCGTCAGTATCATCATCCATCGTTTCCATTTTATGCGTAACGGGTTTGTTTTGTTTTTGTTTTTCTTCCAGGTCTTTGATTCGCTTATCAGCTTCCTCTCTTAATCTCTTTTCTTCCCTGAGTTGTTCTTCCAGTTGTAACGAATCACTCGTTTTACTATCATACCTGTAATTCACATCATTTACTTTTTTCCCATTCATGTCCTTCAGGTTTCCATCTGCATCCATGATATAATCTTTGTTCGTATCAAAATAGAAGGAGTCATGATCTTCATAATCAGTAATAGTAATACCATTCCGTTTGTACTTTCTATTGATGCGGAAACTGACCATATTCAGTTTATCGGTAACAGACTCATCAAAATTGATCCGCTTGCCGACAGGCACCTGTATCTCGATCTCCACATGCTGCCACCTGAATTTGCTGTTCTTGTCAATAGCATAACCACTGGCAAGGTCCAGGATGCTGTCTTTTGAAAACACTTTGTAGTTTATTTTTTCTGCCCGGGCCTTTGCTTCCTGCTCTGTTCTGCCATTACTTTTTCTTACCACCAGCACATGGTATTGTGCATCCTCACTTTTACTAACCCTGATCTTTACAAAGGAAAGTTTCATGGTATCCTCGCTCAGGCTCCAGCCCATTCCTTCATCATTTACCCAGCTGAAATTTCCATTGTACTTAAGTTCAGGTTGAGAAACAGCCACGATCATTCTTCCATTCACCGGTTGTGTTATCTCCGCCACTTCAGGAATTTCACTTTCCTGTCGGAAGTCTTTAGTGATACTGGCCACCAGTAATATTGCCGATACCCAACCTACTGTCCAGAGGAAACCAAACGTCCAGCCGAGATAACTGCTGCGGGAACGAACCCGGATGATACGACGTATCACCCATGTAATAAAGCCGATCAGCGGTACGGCAAAGAAAAATATCAATGTGCCCCACGCATAGATCTGCTGCCATTTACTGGTCCATAAGAAATTATTCACCGGCCACCAGGCCACCCCACCAAAGATGAAACCGATAAGTGCCACAAACAAAGCAAAGGCTATGGTGCCAAAAATGAACAGGAAGAAAGCTTTAAACACCACGCCGATCGCATGACCAATACCACCACCCGTTCTTCTTGCTGTTTCATTGAATTCACGGGTAAATTCTTTTCCTCTTGTATTACCGAATTCTTTTGCTTTCTCACTAAAACTTTGTGCAGATGCTTTTACTTCTTCACTCCATCCTTTCATCCGATCTTTCATATTATCAACCCCTTCTTTCACGTTCTGACGGATGCTGTTTACATCTACTTTCTCTCCCCGCATTTCCATTTTTTCATACGGGCTTCTTGCCTCCGGTAATACCATCCATAAGATCACATAAGCCAGGAAGAATGTGCCGCTCAGGGAGCCGGAAACAATATTAGGAAAGAAATCAAAATCATATCCATAGCTAAATCCACGCAGCATACTAAAGAGTATGCTTAATATAAATGGTGCTGCAAAAATCAACCTGATGGTTGTTACACTCCTGTCGAAATAAGCCGCCAAACCACCGGCCACACCCCCAATTACTTTATCATCCGGATTCCGAAACAATCTTTTGCCTCCGTAGGGTTCAATATCTTTTGCTGGCAGAATCATCCACATTAAAATATATGCCAGGAAACCGATACCAAAACCACCAAAGGTTACAATCGCAAACAATATCCTTACAATAGCGGGATCCACATTCAGGTAAGCAGCGATACCGCTACAAACACCACCGATGAATTTATCACTGGTATCACGGTACAAACGACCTCTTGAAGTTTTTGTTTTTTCTGAATAACCACCACTGAATTGTTGCTGTTGCTGGTTTTGTTGTGATGAGGATGAAGACGATGAAGAAGCAGATGTCTTTGCTCCTGCTGTACCCGCATCCATCGTTTCTTCCGCATCAAAATCTTCCGGTCTTCCCATGGAAGTGGCAATATCATCCACATCAGCATCCGTGATGCTGTCTGCACCTTTGCGGACTCTTTCGCTCATCAGTTCTGCAATGCGGCTCTCAATATCATTAATGATCTCATCACGGCTCTCTTCTTTGGCAAAATAGCGCCGCAAACTTTCTATATAGGCCTGCAATTTTTCGTAAGCCGAGTCTTCGATCGGTATCACCCGGCCGCTGAGGTTTATGTTAATGATCTTTTTCATTGTATAAAAGTTTGGTTGAGGTTGTTATTGGTTAAGCGGTTGGCCATCTTTCCGGGCCAGTGCATTCACGGCGTTGGATAATTCGTTCCATGTTTGCTCCAGCTCTTTATAAAAATCATCTCCCTTTTCTGTCAGGGAAAAATATTTGCGGGGCGGGCCTGAATTACTTTCCACCCACCGGTACGTCAGCATACTGGCATTCTTCAGGCGGGTGAGTAAGGGGTACAGGGTGCCTTCCAGTATCTGCAGGTTGGCAGCCCGCATCTCTTCCACAATATCACTGGGATACGCTTCGCCCCGGCGAATGATGGAAAGAATGCAAAACTCCAGTATCCCTTTCCGCATCTGGCTCTGTGTGTTTTCAATATTCATACTTCCTGGATTTGTAATTTTTAATGTCTCCGCTGTTTACTGTGCTCTCAATGATCATAACTGATGATCCGGGTGATCTTCCATTGTCCATTCTTTATTTGCCACAGGTGAATGAACTTGAATGTGCCTCCCAATTGCTCCGGCCCTTTCTCAGTATTATAAAACCGGTGTGACCCGATCTGCACGGCACCATAATTGTTGATCGGGTAAACTTCGGAACTGTCTGCTACCAGCTCTCTCCTCACTTTCCAGGTCCGCTCACAGGTGCTTTTCATAAAATCAGCCGTGTGGTCATAATTGGTCAAACCACCTTTATCATGATAGAACTCGAGGTCGGTTGCAAAAAAACGATTGAACTTTTCCAGCTGGCAGGTATTGAAGGCATTGAACAAAATGCTGTCCATGTAAAGAACTGAATCATATAAGACCTGATCAACGGGTAATTTTTTAGTAGCGATCTTAGTATTCGTTTTTGTTGCGGAACAACCCGCCAGCAAAGCCGCTACAAAAATTCCTGTTATGATTACCGGATTCCTCATCGTTTTATCTTTCTGAATCAAAGATAGGGTGATATTTGGTACTATGCAAGACAAAGTACTGTATTTTTTCAGGTAATGCCCTTACGAATAATGTGCCTTCTTATCTGAAACCCTTTACCATACTGGCTTCTGCCCATTTTTGAGACCTCTAAAATGCTTGGGGAACTTTTGACGAGTGGTTAAATAAGCGGATGACTTGCCATTTTGCTGGTAATTGGATTATTTTGCCTTATGCACCGTTTTTCCCCTGTTTTTACCCTCTTTTTCGCCATTTTCCTGCTTTCCTGCAATAAATACAAGGCTTTCCAGGGTCGTTACAATTTCAAAAGCGAAAGCGGCAGGCCTGCCTATGATAGCCTGGACTACTGGGCAGCACACCCCTGGAAATGGGACCCTTCGGATAGTGTTCCGAAACCCCTGCGCAATGAAGTAAGGGATTCCATGGTAGATGTTTTCTTTTTGCACCCCACGACCTACACCACAAAGTCGAAGAATAAGAAACAGAATGCCTCCATTGATGATAGCTATATCAATGCAAAAACAGATTATTCCACAATACTATACCAGGCCAGTGTATTTAACCAGCAATGCCGGGTTTTTGCACCGAGGTACCGGCAGGCGCATATCGGCAATTTTTTTAGTAAAGATGAAATAGTAAGGCAGGATGCTTTTGCTATCGCCTATGCAGATATCAAAGCTGCCTTTACGCATTATTTGAATTACTGGAATAACGGAAGACCCATCATTATTGCTGCACACAGCCAGGGAAGTTTTTTAGCAGAAAAATTATTGAAAGAATTTTTTGAAAACAGCCCGTTGAAAAATAAACTGGTTGTAGCTTATATCATTGGGTGGCCTGTTCCGAAAGAATATTTTGCTTCTTTAAAAATGTGCAGTGATTCGTTACAAACGAGTTGTATCTGCAGCTGGCGTACATTCAAGAAAGGGTATATTCCTTCTTATCTCCGAGAAGAAAATGGGAATTCCTATGCCACCAACCCGCTGACATGGACAACAGACAGCAGCTATGCAACCAGGCAATTGAACAAAGGAAGTGTGCTGACTAAATTCAATAAAATATACAAACACACGACTGATGCGCAGATCAGTAACGGTTTGCTATATGTGAAAAGACCCAAATTTCCCGGCAGCTTTTTATACTTCTCCAAAAATTATCATCCCGGTGATATCAATTTATTTTATCTCAACATGAGGGAGAATATCAAACAACGAATTGCTCTTTTCTGGAAGCAGTGATCACTCCTGCCTGTTTACATAATCAACTTCTTCTTTTTCCTGTTTCAGCAAGGCGTATTTTTTTACAGTATTGATCATGGTTTCGTCCAGCATATCAATCACATTTTGATAGGATGCGTTCTCCCCGGGTTTGATCAGGAGCATCAGTCCGTCTTTCCCTTCCCTGCTGGTAGGATTAGCTGCCAGTTGCTTTTGTTTATCCCGGATGATTCCCCCGATACCTTTGTCAACTGCAAAACTGGTTTTATAAACCTTTCCCTCGGCAAACGCTTTACCCATATCGCCATGATAATAGTACACAGCATCGTTCTTTCCCAGCAACACGGTTAGTGCATCTGATTCGCCAAGGGTTGTTTGCCCTCCTTCGGTCGGCATCACCAGTTTGGTAACAACAGGTTTGCTCAACTCGGCTGTAAATACAAAAAAGGTAATGAGCAGAAAGCCCAGGTCCACCATCGGCGTCATATCTGTGCGCAGGGAATGTTTTTTTACCCCGTGTACTCCCGGCCTGTTCTTTGCTGGTACAGGAGTGTTATTGGTATCAATAGCAGCCATAAGCAAGGTTTACAATTAGATACATGGGTAACCTTTATTCCATAACGAAATCATCCGGGCATCTGACCCGAATCATGGTACTTCCCTTCAGATACGGTATAACTTTACATACAACTTACAATCATGAAAACGATAATCATTCCAACCGATTTTTCCCCGGCAGCGACCAATGCCATGAATTATGGATTGGATATGGCCAAAGCCATCAACGCCAGTGTGATGCTGTTTCATGTGTATAATGTGCCGGTCAGCATGTCGGATGTGCCCGTGCTGCTGGTTTCTGTAGAAGAGTTGAAACATGATGCCGAGGCAAAAATGAAAGAAGTGAAAGCTGCGGCTGAACATGTGACGTCCGGCAAAGTGAAAATATATAGTGAGACCCGCCTGGGTGATGTGATGGATGAACTTGAAGATCTTTGTAATCACCTGCAGCCATTTGCAATTATTATGGGCAGCCGCGGTTCATCCGGTTTGGAAAGAGTGATCTTTGGCAG
>CALRSN020000052.1:0-9314 GCA_943370865.1 Bordetella parapertussis | reverse complement strand
AATCGCCTTTCTCCAGGAACCTCGTGGTACCCAGTTCAAAATTGGAATAAGGACTGGGTATATTAGTGATGTCACCCGGTTGTTGCCACTCAGTCAGTAATTCCCGGGAAACGTTGGATATCACATAAGCCGGGTTTTCAACATTCCCTCTATCATTATTAAAAATGTGATTACCCATAATATAATTGAACTGGACGCCCAGCTCTATGCCTTTATAAGAAAGTGAGCTGTTAAAGGCGCCAAACTGGGGCGGATCATAGGTACCAACAATTACCCGGTCATTCGGGTCATATACATTGGTCGTTGTTTTACCATCCGCTTTATAATATAAGGCATCTCCGTTAGCAGGATCAACCCCGGCATAACGTACCAGGTAAATGGAATTCGGTCTTTCTCCCACCCTGTTGATAGCTGTACCGGAAATGTTTTCATTGGTTCCATCCAATGCCATGACTTTTGCTTTGTTGTACGTATGATTAACACTTACATTCCAGGTCAGGTCTTTTGTTTTGATGACATCAGCACTGACAGAAAGTTCAATACCCTGGTTGCGGATCTTACCGAGATTGGTAAGAATGGAATTCACACCGTTGGTTCCTGACAATTGCCTGTTGAGATATAAACCGGTGGTAATAGCATTATACAATTCAACAGTACCGGTGATCCTGTTCTGCAGGAAGCCGAAATCAATCCCTGCATTAAATGTTTTACGAACTTCCCAGGTCAGGTTGGGTTTTTCAAGATTGCTCAATACTAAACCACCCAGTCCGTTATAAGTGGCCCCTGTAAACAACTCTCTTGCTTCATAGGAGTCGCCCACTTCTTCATTACCTGCCGATCCATAACTAACACGGAGCCGGAGTTCGCTGAGCCATTTTGTGTTTTGCAGAAAAGCTTCTTCATTGATCAGCCAGGAAGCACCAATACCGGCATAGTTCACCCATTTATTTCCTTCCGCCAGGCGGGAAGACCCATCTCTTCTGAAACTTGCATTGATGAAATACCTGTTGCGGAAACTATAATCTGCCAGTGCGAAATAAGACATCAGGCTTTGTTCGGTCTGGTCGTCTGCAACCGTTGGGATAAACCCGTTAGCCGGTGTTCCCGGTGTTACATCAGCCCCATTGCCAAACACACTGGTCAAACCAAAACCTGTATAGTTAAAAGTGGTAGTGCGCCGTTTAATAAACTCATTGAATAAAGAGATACGGTAGTTGTGATCACCAGATTGCTTTGCAAAACTTAATGAAGTTGTTCCCGTGTAGCGAACTCTTTTCAAACTTCCTCTTGAGAAGGAGCCATCTGTACCAGTTTGCTGGCTGCCGAAATAGGTATCCTTATCAACATATCTTGTAGTGGAATTATCTGTAAAATCCGCCCCCCAGTTAGTTCTGGCACTTAACCCTTTCAGGAAAGCGAATTTATACTCGAGAGACATAGCAGCCACCGCTTTCAACTGGTTATTGACCCTTGGATTTTCGAGTAATTCCTGTAAACCATTGGGCTGACCCTGTAAGAGCATATCAGTATTATTATAACTTCCGTCAGCATTATAAGGCGTGACATACGGGTTGGCCCAGCGGATACCATTCAACGGATCACCGATCCACTGGTCATTTTCAGATGTATTTGTCAGCTTTGAAGAACCTACAAAAGTGGATAGCCCGATCTTCAGGTTATTCACTGTGTGGTCAATATTAATACGACCGGTGTATCTCTTCAGTGCTGTAGCAATAACAACACCTTCCTGGTCAAATACAGACCCGGAGATAAAGAATCTTGTTTTATCATTACCACCTGTGAGTGATAAAATATGCTGTTGTGTCTTAGCCTTCCTGAACATTACATCCTCCCAGTTAGCATTCACCTTAGAAAGGCTATCCGCTTCTTCATCTGTCCAGCCAAAGAAATTCATACCATAAGGGTGATCATAGGTCCTTTCAAACAGTATTTTCTCAGCAGAGTTCATGAGCTTCAGTTTATTCTCCGGAAGTGAACCCACACCATATTGATAGTCGTAATTGATCTTAGTTTTACTATTAGCACCTCTTTTAGTGCTCACCACAATAACACCGTTTGCACCACGGGAACCGTATTGTGAAGTGGCAATTGCATCCTTTAAAACAGTGTATGTCTCAATATCAGCCGGGTTGATACTTTGAAAATCAGCACCGGTTACCTGTATACCATCCACAATAAACAAAGGTTGTGTAGAGGCCAGCACCGATCCTTTACCCCGAATAGTGATATTGGAAGCGGAAGCGCCGGGCTGTCCGCTCTGCGACTGGATCAATACACCGGGAGCCTTACCAGTTAGCATCTGGTCAAATGTGGCCACGGGCTGAAATTTTACCGATTCTCCGGAAACTTTTGACAACGCTGCTGTTGCTTCCCTTCGGCTTTGGGTATTGTAACCGGTCACGACTACTTCCTGTAAATTTTTCTCCGCTACTTCTAATGAAACATTGATAGAGGCACCAGTAACTTTTACTTCCTTGTCATTAAACCCGACACTTGAAAAAACAAGAGTGGCGTTGGCCGCTACACTGATACGAAAGCGTCCGTCAGGATCGGTTGATGTTCCGGTGCGGGAACCTTTTGCAGTAACACTTACATTACTTAACGGAGATCCATCCCTGGCGTCCGTAACACGGCCACTGACATCATTTTGAGATTGCGCCTGCGGGGATAAGCCACAAATGACAAGCAGCAACACCAGCAGTCTTCTGATTTGCATAGATTTTTGGTTTTAGTCTTTACAAAACATCCAACCCTGTTTTGTGAATAATTAAAATAGCATCGAAGAAGTTGGCTTCCTGTAACCGGGAACAATGCGATTATATTCCTTCAATTCAATGACAGTAAATAACTAAGCGATGCTTCACACCTGGTACTGGCATTTACTGAAACATGAACGAACAAAAGGTGTAAATAAGAAAGGCATCCGCTGCAGACGGATGCCTTTCTCTGAATAAGATATTAATAGCCTGTATTCTGGCTGATATTAGGGTTCGCATCTCTTTCATCCTGTGGAATTGGGAAAATGCGCCTGAAATTACCGGCAGCAATTGTAACCGGTGTGACACCAACATAGTTATTGTTGATATTCACCCTGGCCACATCACGGTTCAACCGCTGCAGGTCAAGGTATCGCATACCTTCAAAAGCTAATTCCTTTCTTCTCTCCAGCAGAATATCATCCAGCAATTGTGTGCCTGAAGAAGTGAAACCTGTAAAAGCAGGGTCCCTGCGCTGCGCCACCTGGTTGAGGTAAAGCAGTGCATTCACTTCATCGTTTGTACGCTGGTATGCCTCCGCCAGGATCAGTAATACTTCTGCGTAGCGGATCACCTTTGTATCATCTTTATCTGCCGCTGAATTGGTATTCGGGTATTTATTGACGATCCTTACAGTGATCCCACCTCTTGTGCCGGTAATAAATAGATTACGGCGTACATCTGTTGCTGTATATTTATTATAAAGATCATCTGCACAAATAGCATCCCCATATCCAGACTGGTCGTAGAAATATGACAATGCATTTGACCCGTTATTATTAACCGCATCACTTGTTACTTCATAGATCGTTTCCAGTTTATTTGCCACCGGCGCAGGATTACTCCAGTAAGCAACCAGGTTAGCTGAAGTCGCCAGCGTAAACCCGCCATTGGTAACAACATCCAGAGCGGCTGTTTTTGCAGTGGCCCAGTCTCCCTTGAACTGTGCCACTCTTGCCTGTAAAGCACGGGCGGCATACTTTGTTACATAGGAAGAGTTCTTTGAGGTACTGGTCAGCAAGGTAAAAGCACTGGTAAGGTCAGCTTCGATCTGTGCGTACACTTCAGAAACCTTGGCACGGGAAGGTTTTAACAATGCATCATAGGTCAATACGATCGGAACACCATCTGCATTGGGATCAACCGTATAAGGTTTGGCGAACCAGTTCACCAGGTTAAAATACATTAAAGCCCTTACCGTCAATGCCTCGCCTTTTAATTGATTGGAATTGGTGGAGGACACATCGGAATTAATGATATTATTCGCCCTGAGAATAGCATTATAAGCAGATGCCCATGTTGCGGAAGAATTTGCGTTAGTGCTTATAAAAGTATAATTAAACTCTGCCAGGTACCTGTTGGAATTCGTGGTGGAAATAAACGCATTATCTGCCATCACATCCCCATACAACGGCAATGAGCGGCCATAAAGATTTAAACTCCTCAATTGGGCATACATGCCGTTTACCGCTGCTGCCATTCCGGCCTCATCAGTAATCGCCTGGTCTTGCGGCACCTGGTCATACGGTGAAAGATCCAGGAAATCTTTTTTGCAGGACGCAAGTGACAAGGCCATACCTGCAACAAAAAATAAAACTATCTTTTTCATACTCATTTTTTTAAGTGATCAATTAAAATCCAAGGGTAAGACCGACAGAAATAGTGCGCTGAAGCAATATCTGGAGATCATTCACACCGGTTAATGGTTGTTCAGGATCGAAAGTGATATTTTCATCAAATGCCTTAGTCCATAAGTTGGTACCCCGCACATAGAATTTTGCATTTTCCAGTTTAACCGCATTCATTATTGACTTAGGTAATGAATAAGAAAGTGTCAGGTCTCTCAGGCGGATAAAATCTCCTTTATAATACCAGCGGGAAGATTCAGCATTAGATACATTGGCTCCACCATACACATATTTCGGTACATCCGTGAAATCACCGGGCTTTTGCCAGCGGCGGAGTTGTTTCTGAATTTTATTCAATTGAGGATTGAAACCATCGCTCCAGGAAATAAAGCCCCAGTTATCATATACTAAATTCCCATACTGGTAGTTGAATTGAGCATCGAGTGAGAAGCCCTTATAATTAACAGACGTGGAGAAACTGCCAAACCCTTTTGGAGATGCGCTACCGATAATACCTCTTTGTACTGTTGTGACATTAGTAGTGGTCTGGCTCTTGGTCGCATCCGTGTACCACAAAGGATTACCTGTGGCAGGATCAACACCAGCCCACAGGCGTGTATAGATCGATTGGAAGTCTTCACCTACCCTGCGGATAAATGGCAATCCCAGTATATCTGCGTTATTTCGGATTGCTGTGATCTTATTTTTATTCAATGCGATATTGAATGTGAAATCCCAGGTCAGGTCCTTTGTTCTAACCGGTATCACGTTTACCTGAAACTCTACTCCTTTATTTTCCATTGAGCCCACATTGGCTGATACACTGTTAAAACCAGACGTCCTTGACAATGGATCATTCAGGATCAGGTTTTCTGTTTTACGAACATAATAGTCGGCATTAACAGTCAGCCTTCCATCCCAAACCACCACATCAAGACCCACGTTGAAGGGCTTATTGATCTCCCAGGTCAGGTCAGGATTTTCCACCTGGTTAGGAGCACTGCCCGGCTGCTGGTTATAGTTGGCATTGAAAATATAAGTACCCTTCCAGGTATAGTTACCAATTTCTGCATTACCATTCACACCATACGATGATCTTACTTTTAAAGCATTAATGAACTTGATGCCTTTCATGAAATTTTCCTGGTCAAGGTTCCAGGCACCACCCACAGACCAGAAAGTTCCGTACTTATTATTGGAACCAAAACGGGATGAACCATCACGTCTCACACTTCCTGACAAAGAGTATTTATTTTTATAACTAACCTGCGCCATTGAAAGAACGGATACAAAAGCATAATCTGTTCTGGCACCTGAAGCCACACTTGGTGAGCTTGGCACCGGCAGGGGTATAGAAGTAGTAGCTGGTACACCTTCTCCTCTTGTCGTAATATTATACTGCTTTGATTTTTGTGCTTCGTAGCCAACCGTCAGGTCCACACCCAGTTCTTTATTGGCCAGGAAATCATGTTTATAATTCAGCAGGTTGCTCCAAACCCAGTTGGCCAGCCTGGTATCATAATTATACATTCTTCCACCCACCGTTCTTGAATCACCAAAGAACGGATTGTCATACCGCTCCTCTTCAATATTGATAAAATCAATACCAAACTTGGTGGTATACTTCAGGTCTTTGTAGAACTGGTACTCACCGGTGAAATTGGTAAGCACTTTTACATTATTCAGCTGTATCCTGTCATATTCAGCAATAGCCAATGGATTATACAACTGGTTAAATACCGTATTGCTTATGTTTAGTGAACCGTCTGCGTTGTAAGCATTCTGTGAAGGTCTCAGCCAGTAAGCTCCTGCCACCGGGTTCCTGAAACCGCTTGACTGTGCCGGAGAATTCTGGTGGATATAAGAGCCGGTGGCATTGATACCAACCGTCAATTTATCACTGGCTTTATGCCGCAGGTTAAACGAACCGGAATAACGGCGAAAATCGGAAGTAATCACCACCGCTTTCTGATCAAAAAATCCTGCAGATGTATAGAAAGTGGTTTTACTGTCGCCTCCCGAAAGAGAGACATTGATATTCTGAGTTGTTCCCTGGCGGGTTACATTCCCCACCCAATCTTCGTTGGCGGTGTTATTGAACCCCAGTGTATTTAATGTCGCATCGATCTGCGCCTGCGTGGCGCCGGCATTCACCAGGCCTTCTCTTGTCAGTGTAAAATACTGGTCCCGGTTAAGCGGTTTGGCCAGGTCGTTAATATAAGCTGTATTACCAAAGCCAAATTCAGAATCGATCCTGATCTTACTTTTACCAGCTTTCCCTTTTTTAGTTGTGATCAGGATGACACCATTGGCCGCTCTTGATCCATAAATCGAAGCGGATGCTGCATCTTTTAAGACACTGATACTTTCAATATCATTGGGATTGATACCCGCCAAAGCATTTGACGTGTTATTCAACCTCGATACATCACCGGAATTGATAGGTATACCATCCACCACGTATAAAGGTGCAGCTCCCGCAGTAATAGAACCGATACCTCTTATCCGTACCTGCTGTATACCACCCGGCTGTCCAGTAGGTGATGTGGATTGCAACCCAGCCACTTTACCCTGCAGCATCTGGTCAACAGATGTAAAAGGTTTGTTTTCCAGGTCGGATCCATCCACTTTTGCGATCGCACCAGTTACTTTTTTCTTGACCTGTGTTCCATAAGCCACCACCACCACTTCATCCAGCGCTTTGCCTTCCTGCTTCAGGCTGACATTGATCACTGACTGGCTGCCGATAACCATTTCTTCATTTGATTTCCCGACGTAAGAAAAAACAAGTGTTTTACTCCTGCTGTCAACAGGAATAGAGAAATCACCTGCCGCATTTGTACTTACTCCTGCCCCTGTTTCTTTTACCGTAACAGAAGCATTGGCAACGGGGTTGCCATTTTCATCTGTTACCTTGCCCGTAATGACCCGCTGCGCAAAAACCAGCATTACGGACAGCATACATGTTACTGTCAACAATAACTTTTTCATAATCCCAAAGTGTTAGTTAATAATAATGATTCGGTGAAAAAGGCAACAATTTCTGCCAGTATGCTCCCACGAACGGGGTCATTATTACTGAAGCATGAAAGCAAATGATTGAAGCGGGAATAAACGAAGCGTACTTTTTATCATGAAACTGTCATGTCCTGAACAGCTGTTCGTATCTCAATCATGAAATATGATGAACAAAGCAGCGTTATGAAAAACTGAAGTATCTATTTATCTATTGGTATAGTAATATATCACACCCCACTAACCGGCATAAAAATAGTTTCAGGGAAATCGCTTACCATTTATAAGTGATTTCTTCCGTGAAAAGAATTTTTGCTATTGCTTAACAGCTAAGGCAAATAGTTTTATGTCTGATTCCCGTTATGTACATGCACATGAGATAAATCGGATCAGAAAAAAGCTGTATTAACCCTAACCGCTGCTGCTATGATCAAGGATGCTCATTTGCGTATAATATTTATTCCCTTGCTGGGTATTGGTCTTCCGTTTATTTCGGGGATTATCTCCCATGAATTATACACAGTTCCGCAATTAGTATTTGCCAACCTGTTCTTTATTCTTACTTCCTGGACGATATGGACAGGCAGTAACTGGACGCATGGAAAGCTGAGAACCCTGTTTGCTGTTTACTCCAACCCGTTTCAGAAAATAGCGATGGTTTGTTTTGCCGAAGGTCTTTACGGGGCCTGTATTGGCGGCATATCTGCCTTTATATGGCTCAAATTTTCTAAAGAAACTTTCCAATGGAATGCGTTTGGCAAATTTATTACTCTCTGTATCCTTGCCGTGATCGTCTTCCCCCTTGTCTACGAGATCCTGTTTTTGAGTAAAGAAAGAGAGCTTGATACCAAAATCGTAAAGCAGCTGGACCAGGAACGTTCACAGGCCGAATTACAAGCTCTCACCAATGAAATGGATCCCCATTTTATATTCAATTCCCTGAACACACTGAATTATCTTATCCTTAATAACCCCAAAGAAGCCCATCGATTTAATAACAAACTGGCCCAGGTATATAAATATTTCCTCATCAACCGAACCAAAGAACTTATTTCCCTGAGGGATGAGTTGGAGTTTATTGACAGCTACTATTTCCTGTTGCAGATCCGGCATGACAATAAATTATCGCTGGTGTCTGACCTGGGGGAGAATTACTCCACGGTAATGATCCCACCCTGCGCTTTGCAAATACTGTTAGAAAATGCGATCAAGCATAATGAATTTACAGATGCCAGCCCGCTACACATAAAGATCATTATGAACGGGAACTATCTTAAGGTAAGCAACAATGTAAAACCAAAACCTTACTCTGTTACTTCAACCGGTATCGGGTTGAAGAACCTGAGCTCCCGTTACAAAATAATCTGCCAGAAAGATATCGTTATTGAAAATACCCGTGAAAATTATACCGTCAAATTACCCCTTATCAGATAACCCTAAACCATTTGCCATGTTAAACGCTATTATTATCGAAGATGAAAGACCTGCACTTGAAAATTTAGTCAGTACCATCCATGCAGTTGCGGATGATGTACAGATCATTGCCACCCTCAGCAGTGTCAGGCAAAGTATCGAATACCTTTCATCCAACAGCAGCGCCGATCTTATTTTCAGTGATGTGCAGTTGGGTGACGGACTTTCGTTTGACATTTTCAGCCACTCGGGCAATCGCACCCCAGTTATTTTTATAACCGGTTATGATGAATTTATGCTGAATGCATTTGAATATAATGGTATTGACTACCTCTTGAAACCGGTGGACAAAGAAGGTCTTCGCAAAGCACTGGTCAAATACCGAATGCTGGAAAAGCATTTTTCCGGCCAGCATTCGCTGAATAACCTGCTGAACTATATCGGCAATCACAAAAAGAAAAGACTGGTTGTAAAAAAAGGA
>CALRSN020000051.1:0-9383 GCA_943370865.1 Bordetella parapertussis | reverse complement strand
GCCATTATTATCCCAACGTTATTATTAGCAAGATTAGATACTGTATATGTGGTGCTGATGCTGGTAGCTACTGTTTGGTTGGGTATTATCGGATTTATTGATGATTACCTAAAACTGCGTTCCAAGAAACTGGCCCAGCAGCAGGGAGTTAACTATAAGAAAGGTGATAAGGACGGACTCGCCGGATGGTTTAAGATTTTAGGCCAGGTGGGTTTGGGAATTACTGTGGGTGCTGTTCTTTATTTCAATAGTAACGTAACGATCTGGAGAGAATACCAGGGCACTCCCAGACCCGGAGATTCAACAGTGATCACCAAGATGGTAAATAACAGGGAAAAACATTTTGTTATAACTAAAGAGCCAATCACGACTATTCCTCTATTAAAAACACATGAATTCAACTACACCAAATTGTTACCAGCCGGATTACGGCAGTATTCATGGGTGCTTTATATCCTCATTGTGATCTTTATTATCACTGCTGTATCGAATGGGGCAAATATAACAGACGGATTGGATGGGTTGGCAACGGGTACCTCGGCATTGATAGGAGTCTGTCTCGGCATCTTCGCTTATGCCAGTGGTAATTTCTTTTTCGCTGATTATCTCAACATCATGTATATACCGGGATTGGGAGAGCTGTCCATTTTCATTGCTGCCATGATAGGGGCCTGTATTGGGTTCTTGTGGTATAATTCCTACCCGGCTCAGGTGTTCATGGGTGATACAGGGAGTTTAACATTAGGCGGCATTATTGCATCGATCGCCATTATTGTGCATAAAGAGTTACTGATACCGATATTCTGTGGTGTGTTCCTGGTGGAGCTGGTGAGTGTGATGGTACAGGTAACTTATTTCAAATACACGAAGAAAAAATTTGGGGAAGGAAGAAGAATATTCTTAATGAGTCCATTGCATCATCATTACCAGAAGAAAGGTTTGCCGGAGGCAAAGATCGTAACCCGGTTCTGGATTGTGACAGTGCTCTGTGTGATATTAAGCATAGCAACGTTGAAACTAAGGTAACAGACGATAATTGCTTTTGAGAAGATATTACTGAAAAACCCATCCATTATCCAATCCTGTCAAGAACCGACGTTCTGATCCAATCGAATTGTGGTGCAGTTATTAAGTAAAACTAATGCTTACGAAGAACCCGATTCCGTACACCGGACTATGAAAGTATTGAAGCATGAGCAAACGAATGGTCATACTCGGAGGTGGTGAGAGCGGCGTGGGTGCCGCCTTACTCGCACAGCAACAAGGGTATGACACATTCCTTTCTGATGGAAGTTCTTTGAAGGAAAATTATCGTAACGAACTGCAACAGGCAGGTATCGGCTTCGAGGAAGGGCAGCATGACGAGGAAAGGATCCTGGCCGCTGATGAAGTGGTGAAGAGCCCGGGCATACCAGAGAAAAACGAACTGGTAAAAAAGATCAGGGCAAAGGGTATTCCCGTCATCAGCGAGATCGAGTTGGCTTACCGTTTCAAAGGTGACAGCAAGATCATCGCTATCACCGGGAGTAATGGAAAGACAACGACGACTGCACTAACCTTTCATATTTGTAAAGAAGCTGGTCTTGATTGTGCACTGGTGGGTAATATCGGGTACTCATTTGCCAAACAGGTAGCTGAAAACCCGAAACCCTTGTATGTGGCAGAGATCAGCAGCTTCCAGCTGGATGATATCAAAACATTCAGACCGGATATCGCTATCCTCACCAATATTACCGAGGATCACCTGGATCGTTACGATTACAAATTTGAGAATTATATCCGGAGCAAATTCCGGATCACGATGAACCAGCAGTCTACCGACCATTTTATTTACTGCTGTGATGATGAAGTAACTATGAAATATCTAAACAGGTTCAATATTCAATCTAACCAACTGCCCATTAGTATGAAAAGAGAATTACCAAACGGAGCATTTATTAAAGACGGGGACATGTACGTAAGAACAGGACAAGATTTTACCTCTATGAGTGTATATGATTTTGCATTAAAGGGGAAACATAACCAGTATAATACAATGGCAGCATGTGTAGCAGCAACCACCATGGATATCCGGAAGGATAAGATCCGTGATGCAGTGCAGAATTTTCAGAGCCTGGAGCACCGGATGGAACATGTGGCCACGATCCGCGGTGTTGATTTTATCAATGACAGTAAAGCCACCAACGTCAATTCTACCTGGTATGCACTGGAAAGTATGACAAAGCCAACGGTACTGATATTGGGTGGTGTGGATAAAGGCAACGACTATTCACTGATTGCCGACCTGGTGAAAGAAAAAGTAAAAGCAATTATTTGTTTGGGTACCGATAACAGGAAGATACACGAGGCCTTTGGAAATTTAGTTAGCCCTATTGTAAACACCGGCAGCGCCTTGGAAGCCGTACATGCTGCCTTTCATTTTTCTGAAAAAGGAGATGTGGTGCTGCTGAGCCCGGCCTGCGCCAGTTTTGATCTCTTTAAAAATTACGAAGACAGGGGCAACCAGTTTAAGCAAGCGGTGAAAGAATTATAAGGAATGGCAGAAACAGTTAACATACAGCAACCGATGCAGAACCCGTTTGGGCAGCTAGCCAGCAAGACCCGTGGCGATAAAGTCATCTGGGCATTGGTGGTATTGCTGACACTGGTTTCTTTGCTCGCCGTTTACAGTGCAACAGGCTCGTTGGCGTATAAAAATTATAAGGGTAATACGGAAGTTTACCTCTTCAAACAGATTGCTTTTATCGTGGTGGGTATCATGGTGATCTATTTTGCTCACCTGGTCAATTATACATTCTATTCCAAAGTAGCACAGATTGCTTTCCTGTTATCTATTCCGTTGCTGGCCTATACCTTGTTCTTTGGTGTACGGATGAATGAAGGAAGTCGTTGGATACGGCTGCCACTCATTAACATGACGATGCAAACCTCTGACCTGGCCAAGCTGGCCTTGTTCATGTACCTGGCCAGGTTGATGAGTAAGAAGCAGGATGTCATCAAAGATTTTAAAAAAGGATTTCTGCCGGTTATGCTACCGGTTGCAATTACCTGTCTGTTGATAGCACCGGCGAATCTTTCAACGGCTTTATTGTTGGGAGCCAGTTGTTTGATGCTGTTATTTATTGGCCGGGCCCGTACCAAACATATTTTAATAACAATTGGTATTGCGATGATACCGATCCTGTTCCTCGTACTGTCAGCAGTAGTGAGGCATTCATCAGCGAATGAAGAAGCGGCGGCCAGTGCAAAATCTTCGGGTTTGTTTGGCCGGGTGGAAACATGGATCAGCCGAGTAGAGAATTTCATGTATGGAAGTAAGGCGGCTGATAATGATGAAATGTACCAGGTGAACCAGGCCAAGATAGCTATTGCACAGGGCGGTGTGCTGGGTGTTGGTCCCGGTAACAGTACAACAAGAGATTATTTGCCACAGGCCTATAACGATTTTATTTATGCGATCATCATTGAAGAGTATGGGTTGATGGGAGGAGCATTCATTGTATTTATATACCTGGTGTTCCTGTACAGGTGCATACGTATATTCAAAAGATGCCCTTATGCATTTGGAGCATTCCTGGCATTAGGATTAAGTTTTACGTTGGCTATTCAGGCGTTAGCTAATATGGCGGTGACGGTTAACTTATTTCCGGTAACGGGAGTAACACTACCATTGGTGAGTATGGGTGGAACGAGTTTCATATTTACCTGCCTGGCCATTGGTATTATATTGAGTGTGGCAAGAAACGTAGAGATAACAGAAGGCAATAAGGAGCTACCTGTAGTAGCATAAAAACGAAGAATGGGGAAACGGGTGATCATAGCAGGAGGAGGAACAGGCGGTCATATTTTTCCAGCGATTGCGATAGCCAATGCACTGAAAAAAATTGATGACAGCATTGAAATCCTGTTTATCGGCGCCAAAGGGAAAATGGAAATGGAAAAAGTGCCACAGGCCGGATACAAGATTGAAGGATTAGATATAGCCGGTTTTAACCGGAGCTCTTTGATAAAAAATATTGGTTTGCCATTTAAACTGGTAAAGAGTTTTTTACAGGTCAGAACGATCTTCAAAAAATTTAAACCAGATGCAGCTATTGGCGTGGGGGGCTATTCAAGCTTTCCAGTATTAAGATTTGCTCAGGCCAGGGGAATTCCAACCTTCATTCATGAATCGAATTCCTTTGCCGGTAAATCGAATATACTGTTAGGGAAAAAAGCAACAAAGGTCTTTACTGGCACAGACGGGATGGAGAAATTTTTTCCCGGGGAAAAAATAATGGTAACAGGTAACCCGGTAAGAACAGCGATAGCGGTTTCAGCCGTCAGCAAAGCAGGGGCCCTGAAATTCTTTTCACTGGATGAGCATAAAACAACTGTTTTAGTGGTGGGTGGAAGTTTGGGCGCTAAATCTGTTAACGAGGCTATTGATAAAGGACTGGATACGATACTGAATGCCGGCATTCAGCTGATCTGGCAAACAGGAAAACCCTATGCAGGAAAAGCAAAGGAAAGAACAGCCGGGAAAAAAGGAGTATGGGCCAATGATTTTATCACGCAGATGGAAAACGCATATGCTGCAGCTGATGTGGTGGTGTCAAGGTCCGGCGCAATGTCTGTAGCAGAACTATGTGTGGCAAAAAAGCCTGTTTTATTTGTACCGTATCCCTTCGCCGCAGAAGATCACCAGACGGTGAATGCTGTACAATTGGTGAACAAGAATGCGGCACTGATGGTGAAAGACAATGAAGTGGCTGAGAAATTAGTGTTCATGACGATCGAACTGGCAAAAGATGTAAGTAAGCAGAACGAGTTAAAAGAGAATATTGCAGTACTGGGTGTGACAAATGCGGATATCCGCATAGCCGAGGAGATTTTGAAAAGTATTTAATAATTACAGCAAATTGATTAGTCCAGACAATACTGTCCTTATGAATGCCCCCTTCCGGGGGATTGACAAGATCGGAGAAGTGTATTTCGTCGGTATCGGCGGCATTGGTATGAGTGCTATTGCTCGGTTCTTTCATGCCAAAGGAGTAAAAGTGAGCGGTTATGATAAAACGTCAACGGTGTTGACGAAAGAATTAGAGGCAAGCGGCATAGCCGTTCATTATGAAGAGAACCCGGAGCTGATTCCAAAAGTGGTGGACCTGGTGGTATATACACCAGCGATACCCAAGGAGCATAAAGAGCTGGTCTTTTACCAGCAAAATGGATACAAAGTGGTGAAGAGAAGTGATGTGTTGCAGATCATATCCGAGAGTTCTTTTAATATCTGTATTGCAGGGACCCATGGGAAGACAACGATCACAACGATGGTGGCCCATTTGCTAAGAGATACAGGTTTTGGGTGTAATGCATTTCTCGGAGGCATTTCGGTTAACTATGGAACTAATTTCTGGAGCCATGAAAGAAATGTATGTGTGATAGAGGCAGATGAATACGACAGGAGTTTTTTGAAATTAAGCCCGGATGTGGCCATTATCACAGCGATGGATGCGGATCACCTCGATATATATGGAACGGCTGAGTCGATGGAGCATGCGTTCATTGATTTTAGCAAAAGAATAAAGCCTGGGGGCATGCTGGTAAGAAAATTCGGGTTGGAGAGAGGAAAGGAACTGAGTGCTGATACACATCTTACTTACAGTTTACAGAATGAAAGTGCGGACGTATATGCCACGAATATCAGGATGCTGAATGGGAGTTATGAATTTGATGTGATGATGAAGGATAATATGCTGGATAATGTGCGGTTGAATATGGGCGGGATGCATAATGTAGAGAATGCAATAGCGGCAATAATGGTCGCCAGTTCTTTGGGAATAGATAATGAAAAGATCAAATCGGCTGTGGAAAATTTCCGGGGAGTGAAAAGAAGGTTTGAGTATATCATCAAAAATGACCGGCTGGTTTTTATTGATGATTATGCCCACCACCCTGAAGAGCTAAAGGCTTTGATCAATGGAGCAAAGACCTTATTCAGCGGAAAAAAATGTACAGTGATCTTTCAGCCGCATTTGTTCAGCCGCACAAAAGATCATGCGGATGGATTTGCTGAAGTACTCGATATGGCTGATGAAGTGATCCTGCTGCCCATTTACCCGGCACGGGAATTACCAGTGGAAGGCGTGAACAGCGAAATGATATTGACAAGAATGAAAGGTGAGTATAAAAAAGTACTGGATAAAAAAGAAATACTGGGCTGGGCAGAGCAGGATTTTGCAAAGACAGTGAATAAAGATTTTGGGGAAGTGCTGATCACGGCGGGAGCAGGAGATATAGATACATTGGTTGAGCCAATTAAAGAAATTTTGAAAGAAGTATAAGTAAAGTGGGTACAAAAAAGACGATACGGAAGATTTTAGTTGTCAGCATGTGGTTGCTGATCGGGGGAGGCATGATCACCCTGCTGGCAGCGGCCATGCGGCAGCAGAAAAGTGAACGCTGTAAGGACTATACGATCAGCATCAACGGGGCGATGGAAAACCTGTTTGTTGATGAGAAAGACGTACTGAAATTACTTTCAGCAGGAACTAACGGTAACGTAATGGGTCAGCCTATGTCCGCTTTCGACCTGCTGAAACTGGAGCAATTGCTGGAAAAGAATGTATGGATCAAAGATGCAGAACTCTATTTTGATAATAAGGATGTGCTACATGTATCAGTGACAGAAAGAGAACCGGTTGCCCGGATTTTTTCAACCACCGGTAAATCTTTTTATATCGATAGGGATGAAAAGAAAATCCCCTTATCAGAGAAGATGAGTGCTAATGTTCCGGTGTTTACAGGATTTCCGGAGATCAGCAAGCGGATGACAAGCAGGGATAGCAGTTTGTTACATGATATAGCCGTAACAGCGGGGTTTATTAACAAAAATCCATTCTGGACAGCGCAGGTAGCACAAATAGATATTAATACTACAGGAGATTTTGAAATGATACCGGTGGTAGGCAATCATACAGTAAAACTTGGGAAGGGCGATAATATCGAAACCAAGTTCAACAGGCTGTTTGTGTTCTATAAGAATATTTTAAGTAGGACGGGATTTGATAAGTACAGGACCATTGATGTGCAATATGCCGGGCAGGTGGTGGGAGTGAAAGGATTCACGACAAAGGTGGATTCAATCCAACTGAGAAGAAATGTAGAAAAACTGTTACAGCAGGCCCGGGATATGAATTATGATACTGCTGCAAGGGCAACTGTATCACAGCCTGTGCCTTATCCTGCTACAGAGAATGATATACCACTAAATGCTACGACGAGTACCATAAATGATGATGGCCCCAATCCCAACCCTTTGAAACTTTCTGAAACCGGGCCTAAACCAACCGGGCAAGATCCGAAACCTGTGCAGCGGGAACCGAAGGCAGTGATGCCGAAGAGAAATAATTAGTATGGATGAGCAGTGAGCCGGAAGATGAATGGAGCGTCGCAACGAAGATGCTATGTAAACTGAAGTTTGGACAATAAAAACTTTCGATAAAAACAACAACTAAAAACAACATTTATGAACAACGAACAACCCATTATTGTCGGTCTGGACATCGGAACAACCAAGATCGCAGTAATTGCCGGAAGGAAGAATGAATTCGGCAAGCTGGAGATACTGGGCTTTGGTAAAGCCAACTCCAATGGTGTGAAGCACGGACAGGTGCTCAACATTGATGAGACGATCAAAGCTATTAAGACAGCATTAGACAATTGTTTTGCTTCTAACCCTAACCTAGAGGTGAATGAAGTGTATGTCGGGATTGCCGGACATCACATTAAGAGTTTGCAAACAAGAGGTGATATCGTTCGCCAGAAGACGGATGAAGAGATCACCCAGAAAGAAATTGATCAGCTGATTGATGACCAGTACAAAACCTATATTCCTGCCGGTGACCAGATCATTGATGTGATCCCGCAGGAATTCACCGTGGATAATTTTCAGAACATTCCTAACCCGATCGGGTATGGTGGAGTGAAGATCGGGGCGAACTTTCATATCATCACGGGTGATAAGAATGCGATCCGTAACATCAACCGCAGCGTGGAGAAATCAGGGTTACATACCAAGGACCTTGTGTTGCAACCTTTAGCTTCCTCTTCAGCGGTCATGGCACAGGAAGACCTGGAAGCCGGTGTGGCTATCGTGGATATTGGTGGCGGTACCACTGACCTGGCTGTGTTCTATGAAGGTATCCTGAAACATACGGCTGTAATTCCTTTTGCCGGTGAAAATATCACCAATGATATTAAAACAGGATTGGGAGTGCTGAAGACACAGGCCGAAGCGATGAAAGTGCAATTTGGTTCTGCGTTAGCGAACGAAGCTAAGGCCAATGCGTATATCACTATTCCCGGCCTTCGTGGTATGCCGGCAAAAGAGATCAGTGTAAAGAACCTGGCGAATATCATCCAGGCAAGAATGAGTGAGATCATGGATTTTGTTACCTATCACCTGAAACAGGTTGGCTTGGATAATAAAGCACTTAATGGTGGTGTGGTATTGACCGGTGGTGGATCACAATTAAAACACCTGATACAACTGACAGAATATGTAACCGGTTTGCCTGCAAGAATTGGTTTCCCGAATGAACATTTAGCTGCCGGGCATATTGAAGAACTGGCGAAACCAACCTATTCAACTTGTATCGGGCTTATTCTGAAAGGATATGATGATTACGAGCATAACCGCAAACAGTTTGAAAAGGAATACAAAAAGGTAGAAGTGCCTGATGGGTTGAAGAAAACAGCAACAGAAGAGGCTGCCGTAGAAGTGGAGGAAATGGTAAGTGCTGATAAAGTGAGACAGCGCCGCGGACTCAGCAATTTCTGGGGCAAATTCAAAGATGGTATTATTGACCTGTTCAAAGAGGAAGAAGATAAACGTCTCTGATCCGGTTAAACTGTATTGAGAAAATAACTAACCCATTACTACATAAAGCTGTGACTGAAGAACAGCTTCATTAAATTCAAAGACTATGATTCATTTTGATCTGCCGAAAGAAAAATCATCCATACTGAAGGTGATCGGCGTTGGGGGCGGGGGTGGAAATGCGGTGAACCATATGTTCAGCCAGCAGATTGACGGTGTCAATTTTATTATCTGCAATACCGATGCACAGGCATTGGCCAATAGTGGCATCCCGAACCGGGTGCAGTTAGGGCCGCATCTTACCCAGGGGTTGGGTGCTGGGGCTAATCCTGATATCGGCCGCCAGGCTACCGAAGAGTCTCTCGAAGAGATCAAACGTATCCTGGAAGTAAATACCAAGATGGCTTTTATTACAGCCGGTATGGGCGGTGGTACAGGAACAGGCGGTGCTCCTATCATTGCAAAAATTTGTAAAGACCTCGGGATACTTACCGTGGGTATCGTTACCACCCCATTTGCA
>CALRSN020000050.1:0-9384 GCA_943370865.1 Bordetella parapertussis | reverse complement strand
ACTTCCTGCAGACCGGGGCTGGTGAAATTAGCACCCATTGTATCCACCTGCAGGATATAAGAAACATCCTGTGAACTCAGGCCCGTGGTAAACCTGTAATCAGGATTGGTCCAGTCGAAACGGATGGCCTGGTTAGCTGCATTGGATCCGACAAGAACCAATGAGGCCGTGGAAGAAGCAGTCAGCACCGGTGCCGTTCCTCCTTCAAAATAAACTTTGTTCTCATCTTTCTCGCAGGAACTGATAACACCTGCCAGGAAGAGTGAGCCGAAAATCAGTTTTACTATATTTTTCATATCTGATGATTTAGTGGTTAGTGATTAATAACCGGCATTTTGTGTAAGGTTAGGATTGGCAGAACGGTTGGCTGCGGGTATAGGGAAAATATTATACTTGCTGTCAACAGCAGTACCGGAAGCCACACCACCTTTCCAGGGCCACAGGTACGTACCGGTGGTCAGTAATCCATAACGGATCAGGTCTGTTCTGCGATGTCCTTCCCAGTATAATTCTCTTCCTCTTTCATCCAGGATGAATTGAAGGGTGAGCTGGCCCGCATTAATATCCCCATTCGTGTTGCCATAAGCTCTTCTCCTGATCAGGTTCATATAATTCAGCGCTGTTGTGGCGTCACCACCTGTACCATTCCGCAATACAGCTTCTGCATAGATCAGGTACATCTCAGATAAACGGAAAATAGGGAAGTCAACATCGGAAAAATCCCTGTTCGGATCAGAAACCACACCACCATCGGAACGGATATTTCTGAATTTAGCCACATGAAGTCCATTATCAAACTGGCTGATATCCGGAATAGCGATCTGTGAAGGTGACGTACCATATTTAGATGTTGTGAACATGGCTCTTTTATCAGTAGCACCGGTAAGATCAGTGAACAAATCGGCCAGGCCTTTCGTGGCCCTGTAACCATACCATCCACCGCCAACACCATATTCATTATGATCATCACCGGAAGCGCAATGCACAAAGAAAGTGGTGTTACCATAAGATTGTGTACGCAAGCCATCACAGTTGATAGCAAACATGAACTCATCTTTGCGTTTGTCATTGTCCGCCATGAATAACTGGCTGTAATTAGTATGCAGTGAATAACCACCGCCAATCACTTTCTTGGCATAGGTGATGGCATTGGTATAATAAGGGATAGCTCTTGCATCATTAACAGGAAAGCCAAGATAGACCGGTGCATTCAAATACATTCTTGCCAGCAAAGCCCAGGCGGCACCCTGGTCCACCCTTCCGTATTCAATGGTCTTTACAGGAGCCAGGTCATTCTCGATAGCTTTTAATTCTGTTTCGATATAGGCAAACAGGTCTGCCCTGCTTTTTTCACCCGGTAATGTTGTTCCTACCACATTGGATTCATCAATAAAAGTTGACTTACCAAAAATATCCATCATGGCCCAGTAGTTAAAGGCCCGTAAGAACCGCACTTCCGCCCGGGTGCTTTTGATTGCTGTTGCATCGGCACCAGTAATACCACGGGCAGCTACTTTTTCATCTGTTGATTCACGGAGGTATTCATTCGCCACCATTACATTGTAGATAGGCCGTGCATACATCCCTTTCAGGAAAGGATCTGCACTGGACCATTTCAGGCCATGGAAATCTTTGATGGTCTGGTCATTCCAGGCCACCACGGCTTCATCCGTAGGTAATTCCTGGCAATTGAAGAACCCGCGGATAAAAGGTGATTGTGAACCTTCATCCAAACCCTGTATATCAGAGTTACCGGCGGGACCCGCATTACCAGTACTGGCTAAGCCGCCATATACTTTTGCCAGTACGGAACGATATCCTTCAACCGTGGAATACGCATTTTCCGAAGTCAGGTCGTTCTTGGGGAACAGGTCTAACTTTTTAGAACAGGACGACACGGCCAAAACCGCTGCGCCTGTAATAATGAGATTTCTTATTGATATATGTTTCATTGCTCAATAATTTATTGGTTAGAAATCAAAGTTGAATCCAAGTGAGAATATTCTTGGTCTTGGATAAATATTGTTGTCAACGCCACTATCACCGGCATTCTCCGGATCCAACCCTTCGTATTTAGAGATCACAAATACATTTTGCACACTTGCATTCACCCGCATGGTAGCTTTGTTGTTTAATATCCTTCCTACATTATAACCGAAGTTGATATTATCCAGGCGGAAGAAAGAAGCATTGGAGATATAATAATCAGAGATATACTGGTTATTATCGAACAATGTGTTATTGTAGTCAGATGAAGCATTCCCAATAAAGTTGATCGGATTTTTGATAGCCCTGATCACCCCATTGTTGGAAAAGAAGTTATTGTAGAGATAGTTGCCAAAAGCACCATGTGCAGCAAGGCCCAGGCTGAATTGTTTGTAAGACACTTGTGTATTCATGCCTAACAATACATCTGCCGCCGGTTTTTTATACAGGTACCTGTCATCAGAATTGATGATACCATCCCGGTTGATATCCTCGTAAAGACCTTCTATCGGGCTGCCATTCTTATCATATATCTGTTTGTACACATTGAAAGTATACGGACTGTAGCCCACTGCATGAATACCGATGCGGTTACCCGTACCACCTGAAATGCCACTTACTTCCTGTCCTTTGAAATTAGGATCAGGGTTTTTCAGCAGGTTGGTAATCTTCGCATTGTTGTAGGTATAGTTAACACCAAAATCCCATGTAAGGTCTTTTGTTTTAACTGGCGTTGTGTTCAGGGTAATCTCAACACCTTTGCTTTCCACATTACCTACGTTGGTTACAATCTCATTCACAAAGTTTGCACCTGGAGCCACTGTTACATTCGCAAGCAGGTCTTCTGTTTTCCGGAAGTAATAATCCACGGCACCGGATATCCTATTATTCAGGAATCCAAAATCAAGACCGATATTAGAAGTAGTGGTGGTTTCCCACTTAAGTTTCGGATCATATCCTTCAGGACGCAGGTAGCTTACAAATGTGTTTCCAAACTGGTACTGTGCGCCATTTGTACTTACACTGTACCGGGGCAGGTACGAATAATATCCAATTCCATCCTGTTGCCCTGTGATACCCCAGCCGAGACGGAGTTTCAGCTCAGACAGGAAAGAAACATTTTTAAAGAATTCATCTCTCACTTTCCAGGCAGCTGCCACAGCAGGGAAATAACCGATGCGGTCATCCGGGTTCAATTTGGAACTAGCATCACTCCGGATGGAAGCTGTGATCAGGTATTTATCATGTAAAGTAAAATTCACCCGGCCGAGATAGGATTCAAGACGGAATTCCGCTTCATCATCCGGGAAATTAGGTGTGCTGTTTGGTATCAGTGAACCATCCTGTCCATAGGCAGCAAAATTGTTGGTATTAGTGCGAAAAGCCTGGTAGCTATGGCCAACTAATACATCGATCTTACTACGAATGCTTTTTAATTCTTTAGTATAGAATAACTGAACATCGGCCAGTGTATTGGTTTTCTTTTGCTCGTAATGAACAAAGCGTCCTTTGGTTTTATAATTGGTGGCAGATGTTGAATCTGTATTATCATCCCCGCTACCGCTGGCATAATCAATACCCAGGTTCAGCAATACATGCAGGTCAGGGAAGAAATGTAATTTATAATCCAGTTGCACATTACTGATCACCCTGTTCAGTTTGGATGTATTATCCCGAAGGTTCAGTAAGGCCACTGGGTTACGGGTAGAGAGATCAATAGGATTGCCATCAGCCTGCAACCATTCATAGTAACCACCCCAGTTCTTATTGCCTGAATAAACAGGTTTGGTGGGGTCGAAAGCAATGGCAGAACCAATAGCACCTTCGTTTGCAAAGACGTTCTGGGTCTGACTGGCTTTAGCCGATAAATTAACTGATAAATGCTCTTTGAAAAATTTGGGGGAGAGGTTCAATGCTGTTGACAACCTGGTAAAATTATTGGTCTTCAGCGTACCATCCTGGTTCAGGTAACCCAATGATAACCGGAATGGCATATTGGCCACACTGCCGCTTGCACTGATTGTATTATCAACACCAATTGCGGATTGATAGATCTCATCCTGCCAGTTAGTACTGGCGGTACCTAAAAGATTCTTGTAGGTATTATTTCCCGTTGCAGCAGCATCGGCATTGATAATGCTCCTGATCTCATCAGCAGAAAGCACATCTACTTTTTTACCAACCACACCTACTGAGAACTGGTTATTGTAGTTGAATTTCAGTTTGCCTTTTACACCTTTCTTGGTAGTGATGATCAGCACACCATTCGAAGCTCTTGAACCGTATAAGGCGGTAGCAGAAGCATCTTTCAGTACACTCATGGATTCGATATCATTCGGGTTGATGCTGTTTAACAGGTTGGCTGAACCCGAAATACCATTTCCCTCCACCGGCACCCCGTCAATAACGATCAGCGGATCGTTGCTGGCATTCAGTGAAGCACCACCGCGGATACGGATACGGCTGCCACCACCTGCAGAACCACCACCCGTGGTAATTTGTAAACCAGCTACTTTACCCTGCAGCAATTGCTCAGGAGAGTTGATATTTCCTTTCTGGAAATCCTTGGAAGAAACAGAAGTAACAGAACCGGTCAGGTCTGTCTTGCGGCGGGTACCATAAGCTACCACCACGATCTCTCCCAGTGCAGCATTATTAACCACCAGGGAAACATTCACCGTTGTTTTTCCTTCAATGGACACTTCCTGTGTGGTATAACCGACGGAAGAAAATACCAGCGTAGTTGCTGAAGCCGGAACACTGACACTGAAGGAACCATCTGCTGTTGTTGATGAACCTTTTGTAGTTCCCTTAACGGATACAGTTACACCAGCCACCCCTGCACCATCTTTGGTATCAGTGACTTTACCTGTGATAACTTTGTCCTGGGAATAAGAAGTTAGAGAGAGCAAAAGCACTGTGCATAGCACAACTGCTTTGAGCAAGTTTCTGCATGACATAAGCAATCATTAAGAGTTTAGCAATTCGATTCTTCTAATTACACATTGTGTATTTAGAACACAATGTTAACACTTTTTTGATTCTTTCAAAAATTATTTCGGAACTTCTGAGGAAAATCATATCGGGTTAAACCTGCACTGGCAGCGAGTTTAAGGAAGATCAGCCCTAAAGAACAAAAGATTAGACAAAGCCCGGGCTTTTTCCTGCGCTCAAAAAGGCTGGAAAAGGAGTCCCGGAAGGTCTGTTTTACGGCTTCATGAGCGGGAAGACGGGGAGTTAGTCATCCCGAAAATTATCAACTGCAATCGTTTGGGGCATCTGATTGTATTAATATTATACCATCTTTAATATCATTAGCTAACGAAAACTGCTTGTATGTTCCTGAGAAGAACTTTTTTTCCAGTCCTCCTTTTTATTTCCCTCCAGGGTATTGCCCAGGCTGATCCCTGGAAGATCAGCACCAGCACTGTCAAACCATCTGATTATTACGGGGTAACTGTTGCCAATGGTATGCTGGGTATCGTTTCATCACCCGAACCATTCAAAGTAAAGGATGTGGTGCTGGCCGGTGCTTATGATCTCTATGGAAGGGGCAGGGTAAGCAATTTTCTCCGCAGCTTCAATTTGCTCAACATGTACCTCGAAATTGATGGCCGCCGGATCGGTAGTAACGATGCACAAAACATGAAACAGGAACTGGATATGAAACAAGCCAGTTTCAATACACAATTCGATCATGCTGATAAAGCCAGTGTCAGCTATACTTATTATTCACTACGGCACCTTCCATTCACCGTACTGATGGATGTGACCATTACAGCCAAAAAAGATATTACGATCACCGGTGCCAGTGTGATGGAAGCACCTGATGCGCTAAAAGACGTACAGAACTACTATAATGAGATCGACCGGCCGCATGTGGTGATCAGTTTACTGACGTCTTCCGCTAAAAGTCCTACGGGTAAATTACTGATGTGTGCCTCCAATACTTTTTTATTCAGCGAAGATCATGGGCACGAACCGAGAGTGATCCATGAAATGTGGGATAACAATATGCACCTTATGAAATTCTCCAAAAAAATAAAGGCAGGAGAAACCTACCGGTTCTCCATTGCAGGTTCATCCATTACTTCTGCCCATCATGATGACCCGTTGAATGAAGCCGAACGTTCGGCCATCTTTGCCAAACTGGAAGGAAGAGAGCGGCTGCTCAGCTTTCATAAAAAAGCCTGGGATGAATTATGGACCAGCGATATCAAAGTGGAAGGTGATGACCAGGCACAACAGGATATCCACAGTATGCTGTATCATTTATATTCTTTTACAAGAGAAGGAACAGCTTTATCACCTTCACCCATGGGTTTAAGCGGGTTGGGTTATAACGGCCATGTTTTCTGGGATACAGAGTTGTGGATGTATCCCGCTATACTTGTTTTACACCCCGAACTGGCAAAGAGTATGATCGAATACCGTTACCAGCGACTGGAGGCTGCTAAACGAAATGCATTTAGCAAAGGATATAAAGGAGCCATGTATCCCTGGGAAAGTGCTGAAACGGGTGTGGAAGAAACACCCGTTTGGGCATTAAGCGGGCCATTTGAACATCATATCACCGCCTGTGTTGCTATTGCCACCTGGAATTATTACTGTGTAACACAGGATAAGAACTGGCTGAAAGAAAAAGGCTGGCCTATATTATCTGCCACTGCAGATTTCTGGGCCAGCAGAGTGGAAAGAAACGGACCGGGTCATTATGATATAAAGAATGTGGTGGCTGCTGATGAATGGGCAGAGAATGTAGATAATAACGCATTCACCAATGCCGCAGCTAAGGCTAATCTCAAATTTGCCACCGAAGCAGCAAAGATAATTGGACTCACTCCGAATGCAGACTGGATGAATGTGGCGATGAATATCCCCGTATTAAAATTCCCCGATGGAGTGACAAGAGAACATGCTACTTATAATGGTGAGGGCATCAAACAAGCAGATGTTAACCTGTTATCTTACCCCTTAAAAGAAGTCACCGATCCCCTATTGATCCGGAAAGACCTTGAATATTATGAAACCAGGGTTCCCAACGAAGGAACACCTGCCATGACACAGGCCGTATTCACGACATTGTATGCACGGTTAGGTGATGCTGATAAAGCTTATCATTGGTTCAAAGACGCTTACCTGCCCAACCTTAATCCGCCTTTCCGGGTCATTGCTGAGACAAAAGGCGGCACTAATCCGTATTTTGCCACCGGTGCAGGCGGGGTATTACAAAGTGTCCTGATGGGATTCGGGGGATTGGAAATCACTGCAAAAGGGCTGATACAAGTGAAATCGGTATTGCCAAAACACTGGAAAAGCCTTACCATTACAGGGGTTGGGCCTGAAAAAAAATCCTATATTGTGAAATAATCTAACGGAACGATTTGCTGCTTTGAGAAAATTATTTGCCATACTATTAATCCTCATTCTTCTCTTCAATATCGGGGGCTACCGTATTGTTATTGCTCTTATGCAGGACCGGGCTGACCAGAAACTGGAAACTTTACTGGATAATAGTGAATATGACGAGTCACAACTCGTAGAGATCAAAGTAGCGATGAACATGCCTTACCAGCAACGTTTCACGGAGTATGAAAGGCATTACGGCGAGATTGAAATAGATGGTGTTGCTTATACATATGTAAAAAAGAAGATAGAAGGTGATGTAGTTACTTTTAAATGTATTGCTAACCAGTCGAAGCAGCAGTTGAAAGATATAAACCATAATATCGCAAAAAATAATAGTGCTGCGGATGCGAACCAGCCGGGTCCGGCCAAACAACAACCATCCACTTTTGCAAAAAAATTACTCAACGAGTATGATGACCAGTTTATGTTTGGATTACTGAAAATACAAACTTGCCAGTCATTATCGCATACTAACAATTATCAATTCAGTTTACCCTCATTAGCTGCACCGGTTCCCCATCAGCCACCCAAATGCTGATGATGCTACACTTTAGTTACTGATCCCGATTTTATTTACTAATAGATTTTTATTTATGCGTATAGCGTTAGTGGCTATTGCTGCCTTGATTTTTGTAAGTGCCTGCAATAACAATAAGAATGACGATTATAAGAAGATTACCAACGATCCATATTTATATGCCAGGACGGTGAAGGAACTCAATAACGTGGTGATGCAAAACAATTTCCCACCCATTATTGCCTCCAGGAATTACCTGTATGCCAATATTGCGGCGTATGAAGTAATTGCCGCAGGTAATCCAGCCAAGTATCACTCACTCGCAGGACAATTACATGAACTAACAGCTATTCCCACTCCTGACACAACGAAGGAGATTGATTTCAATTTTGCAGCCATACTTGCTTTTTGTAAACTCGGCGAAGCTGTTACTTTTCCTGAAGGAAGTATGTATGAATATGTGGACAGCCTGAAAACATTGGTAAAGGACAATGGAATGCCTGCTGATGTGTTTGATAATTCGGTTGCTTATGCAGAGGAAGCAGGTAAAGCCATTCTTGCCTGGAGCAAAAAAGATAATTACGCCCAAACAAGAACTTCACCTAAGTACACTGTCATCGATACTCCCGGCAGATGGATACCTACTCCACCGATGTATGCCCAGGCGTTGGAACCACATTGGAGAGAAATAAGAACGATGGTGATGGACAGTGCCAATATGTTTACACCACCGCCACCGCCTGTATTTAATATGACCGACAAAAAAAGTAAATATTACCAGGAAGTAATGGCGGTGAAAAATGCAGGAGACAGCCTGACCGATGAACAAAAACATATCGCTGAGTTTTGGGACGACCTTGGCACAAGACTGAATGTATCAGGACATGTCATGTTCATGACCAAAAAATTTTCTCCGACGGGTCACTGGATGAATATTGTGGGTATCGCTTCACAAACAGCTAAGGCAGATTTTTCCACTACGGTATACTCTTATACAAAAACTGCCATTGCAATGTTTGATGCATTTATTCAATGCTGGGATGAAAAATTCAGGAGTAATGCCGTTCGCCCTGAAACAGTTATCAATAAATATGTTGATGCCAACTGGGCGCCTTACCTGCAAACACCACCATTCCCGGAATATACCTGCGGTCACAGTACTGTTTCATCAGCCGCTGCAGAAGCATTGACAAGCGTATTTGGCGACAACTTTGCTTACACCGATACATCAGAACTCGAGTTTGGTATTAAAAACCGTTCCTTCACTTCCTTCCGGCAGGCAGCAGAAGAAAATAACTGGGCCCGTTTTTATGGAGGTATTCATTTCCATAATTCCTGCCTCGTTAGTACAGAATATGGAAGAAAGGTCGGGGAGCTGGTGAACCAGCGTCTCCGGATGAAAAAATAATTGATCACGAAAACCAACGATTTTACAATGAAGTATTTATATATCTCATTAGTTACAGCATGCA
>CALRSN020000049.1:0-9388 GCA_943370865.1 Bordetella parapertussis | reverse complement strand
AACGAGCTTTATTGTTCAGGGCTTTTTAAAACAACCGACGGGACTATTCTTGATGTTGCTTCCGAAGTAAGTGTAAAGGGCTACCTGAATATATTGGACTGGCTGCAAGGCCGTGTGGCAGGGTTGCAGGTATATACGTCAAGAATGGGTGTCAGCATCCCGGTGATCCGTGGTTCGGTCCCAGGCATCTACGTGGATGAAATGCCTGTGTCGATGAGTTACCTGCAGATGCTGAACATCAATGATATTGCCATTGTGAAAGTTATTAAAACGCCTTTCTATGGTGGTTTTAATGGCGGCGGTGGTGCTATCGCTATCTACACCCTGGGTGGTGAAGAAGAAGAAGGAGAAGAAAGCAGACGATAAATTATTGCTCCGGCACATAATCCACCGGCAGCAGGTTGGATATTTTTTCGGACCAGCCCCAGTACCAGGAAGTAAAAAAATCCTGCGGGTTATAATAATTACCCTGGTCATCCACCGTAATAAATTCATCATTCAGCAGCATTACCAGCGAACGCTGGAAGCCGGGTTTCCTGTTTTCCATGATTGATTTCAGGTAGGCTTCTTCCTCATATTCTCCCTTATATGTTATGTAGAGATAGTTGGGAAAATACAAGGCTTTGTACTTTCCTTCTGTTTGCACAATAAGACTGTCTGCTGTGAGTATATCTGCTCCATACACATCAATATCATCTTTCTGCCGCATTACCTGCTGGTAATAGGCGGAAGAATCTCCTGCTGCTGCAGCAGACGGAGCACCGATCTCAATGACCATTCCGCCACCGGGACTTGTTTTGATCGTTCTTGCAGGGCCTTTATAGATTTGTTTCACCCTCTCCTTTTCCAGGTTCGGACTTCGTACCATGCGGCGAACTTCAAATCCTTCCTCTTTCAATTTGTTGTTGTAGAGGCTTTGCATAAAATGCACAACTGATCCCTTAAAGGCTTCGGTACGGCGGCGCTGCCATTTCTCTTTCGGCTCCTTGCCTTCTTTGGTCTTGTCTTCGAACAGCGGGTAGCCGAGATAAAAAGTAGTATGCTCCTTAAAACTCACTTCAAAATTTTCCAGCTGGTATTTGATCGTATAGCCCAGTGCTTTGTTCTCGATAATGATGGGCTCATCGGCATAGGCTATTACCCGGTTACTTTTTTTATAGTACCGGAATTTGATCTTATTGCTGTTTTTTATTTTGCAATGTGTTCCATTCTCTGTTGATCCGATAAAATTATCCATGAACATCTTTCCCCATTTATCCCAGCCTTCTTCCAGGAATGGCTCCACGGTTACATTCGCAAGTTCTTTTACTTTAATAGATAATTGCACTTTTACCTGTAGCGGCAATTGCTGTTCACTGAATGAATAGACATTGGTCTCATAACCGATACAGGAAATCACCAGGTCATGCTTACCGGCCGGCACATCGTTGAGTTCAAACTGCCCTTCGCTGTTGGTGACTGTTCCTTTAGAAGTATTACTTATAAAAACGCTGCTGCCGGGAATAGCAGCACCAGTAGCTTCATTCACCACACGGCCTTTGATAGTTCGCTGGGCATTACCTGTAAAAACCAACAAGGTTAATATTAAAATTGCCGGTACTCGCATGTACCGGCAATTTACAATCTGCTTATTACAATTTTCCTGTCTTAACATTAATTAACCTGGATAATGTCGTTATGATGACTTACTCTAATCCAAACATACCCTTATTCAGCTGCTGCAATATCTGCGTTTTGTACTCAGCGGGCACCAGCAGGGAAATATTATGCGGGCTTCCTCCATAGCTCACCATCCTTACAGGGATATTCATAATGGAGCCGAATAATTTCTTCACCATATCTTCTGTCTTGGATATTTCGTTACCCACTACCGATATGATGGTCTGGTTCTGGTCCACTTCCACCGTACCAAATGGCTCCAGTTCTTTCAGGATATCCTTCAGATGTGTTGAACTGTCAATGGTCAGTGATACCGCCACTTCTGAAGTAGTGATCATATCAATCGGCGTCCTGTATTTCTCAAACACCTCGAATATCTTTCTCAGGAAACCATAGGCCAGTAACATGCGGCTGCTCTTGATACGGATGGCGATGATATTATCTTTTGCTGCCACCGCTTTCACCCCAACACTACCTGCTTTCTCTTCGATCAGTGTTCCTTTGGCTTGTGGCTCCATCGTATTGAGTAGCTTCACCGGTACATTATAAGTTTGAGCCGGCCAGATAGAAGCAGGATGCAGGATCTTCGCCCCGAAATAAGCTAACTCTGCGGCTTCATCAAAGCTCATTTGCTCGACGGGAACCGTTTTCTTTACGATCCTTGGATCATTATTGTGCATCCCGTCAATATCAGTCCATATTTCACAAACAGTAGCATTAATGGCCGCTGCGATCAGGGAAGCTGAATAATCACTACCTCCCCTTTTGAGGTTATCCACTTCGCCTCTTGCATTGCGGCAGATATATCCCTGTGTTACGTAGATATTTTTGTCTTTATGCTGCTGTAATATTTGGGACAGTTTCACTTTGATACTGCCCACCTGCGGCTCATCATAGGAATCAATGGTCATAAATTCCAACGCCGGTAATAACATATGTTCAATACCCTGTTCTTCCAGGTACACACAGAATAATTTAGTGGAGAGTAGTTCACCCTGCGCCAGGATATCTTTACTCAACGCTTCGCTAAAAGATATCTTCAAAATAATATTCAGGAATTCAAAATGTTCCGCAATAATGGATTTTGCTTTAGCCACCGATTCGGGTTTTTGCACCAGCTTGGAAACAAAATCCTGGTAGTGTGCTTCCAGCTTATCAATGGTTTGCTTGGCCGCATTCCGGTCACCTTTTGAAATATGTTCACCAATTTCGACTAGAGCATTGGTGGTACCCGACAAAGCAGATAACACCACGATAGCTGGTTCTGTTTCTTTTGTCACCAGCGACACAATATGGTGCATGCGTTCCGGTTTGCCCACACTGGTGCCTCCAAACTTCATTACTTTCATTTGTTCCCCTCCAATAATTTAAATGGAATAAATTTTCAATGCCGCAAAGATAATAGTTTGAAAAAGAAAGTCCTATTATTGGGTATATTGATATATATATTTTTGAACAGATAATGGAGCACTGGAAATATACCGAAAGGCGGACTGAGGTAACCCATTAGTACCATAAATAAGATTATAGCTTGTAGGAGCAATTGAATTATTATAAATATCTCGCTGACTGACTAAATTATTTCTTGAAGAAGTCGCATAGAATTTTGAATATAATGGTCCAAAAATAAATGGGTCTCCCAAAGGCCAAAATCTTACCCCGGGAGTTGGAATTTTAAGAAATGCTTTATGAAACGGGTTAGGCTTATTATCATAAGAAAAGCGAAAATCATTAATAGGTGCCCCATTTAATGAATCAATTTCTTGAATTATATTCCCATTTTGCCAATTAGCAAAAACAGCCAAACTATCTTCGGTAATCCCAAATCCCGGAGCATATATTTTATACTTTACTTTAAAAACCCAATCACTTTGACGAGAAAAAGTATACACATTATACCCTAACTCTCCGGATTCAATTCTTGAAGAAGAATCACGGACAACAAATCCATCCTGGTATGAAAGGAATAATGTATCATAAGATATGCTATTAGGTATATTATTATTGTATTGGACATTTTTGATAAAAACTATCTGAGGTAATGTATCGCTATTTGAATAAAAGTTCCTGAAGGTGGTTTTATAATATAAGAAATTATTACTGAGATATGAATTTTCTTCGTAAGTATGTAACCGTTTATACTCGTCATACGAGAACTTACACTTCAACAATGTATCAATCTGAATTGGGGTAGTGTCGAGAACAACAATTTGATCAATTAAAGTACTATCAATATTTACTATTTCTTGAGAGTTCCAATCTGCCTCCCTACTACATGAGGGGAAAAACACAACAGACACAATAATTAGCAACACTCCAAAGTACATTCTCATGTAACAATTTTATAGAACCAAAATTATAGAAAACTTGTCAGCAAGGATGTAAAGATAAGGACCTGAAGGATTTAACAATCCCGGATCAGATCAACCTTTTACCGGTCCTTTAAAATGAATTCCCTCACAATATCCGTGTGTACCTGAAAAAGGCTTTCTTTTTATCAGTCATTCGTGCAATGACCGGCAAACCATCATTATTAAGGACATAATTCCATGACCATCGCAGTGAGCCATTTTCCGTCAACAGCAATGGGTTATTCAGCCCCGGGTAAGACAGGTCATAAAAAAGATTATAGAATTGAAGCCCCCGCTGATTAAAGGGTGCCCTGTAAGGCAGCATGATTTTGTTGAAGGGATTAAATCCTACATCATAAAGAAGGTACTTCGTAAACGTACGATAGAATCGCACCCCGTTTATAAAGTAAAAAAGGGAATCTGCTTCAAATTGCAGGTTTTGAAATTTCCATTCCACCCGGCTATAACTGGTATCAATAGCCGGTTTACTATGAATGACTCTGAAAAATATATTTGATAATTTTTCATAGGTCGTTACTTTTCTGCCCCCGCTTTTTGTAAGGACCGAGTCTTTACTTACTAACCCATCTTTATACCAGAGGAAAGCTGTCTCGGTCCAGGTATCGGCGGGGTTCACTAAACTCTTATAGGTATCTGTTACTTTTGAAGGGAATGCAGCAGTATCGCTTTCATAAGTATACACAAAGTCATGTGTATATAATGGAGAGGATTGAAAAGAAGCGTTGGCCTGGTGATAAGTTGAAAAACCCCGGCTGATTCTTTTTTTGCTATCATAATAAAACCGGTTGTCGATCATAGTATCCTTACCGGGCACCCAGGCAGTATCAAGCACAGTATAACGGGTAAGGTATTCGTATTGGGCAGCCACACCCCTGGGTAAAGAACCGTCAATTTCTCTTTGACATGAGCTAAACAGAAGCAAAATTAAAAAGGGCGCAATAAGGTTTGATAGAATCTTCATGCATCCGCTGTTGAATCTCCCAAGATATTAAATAAATGAGTGATTATGCAATCCCGCAGGCAGGAAATCAAATCAGGATAATTTTATATTCAATTGTAATTTAACAGCAAGCAGTTCAAGATCGTTTGCCACAACATCCAGCAACGGAATTCCATAATTCATTCGCTGGTTCTCATATTCCCTTTCCGGATCTCCCGGCACTAATACTTTTTCCTGGCCGGGCACAGTCCTGCAGGAACGGAATCCCTGTATCCAGTGATCCATATCTTTTTTAAAATCAGCGGCCGGCCGGAAGGCATCGATCCGCATAGCGCCGAGGAAATGCCCAATACCTTTTCCAGGTTGTTGTGCCGGCATCGGCACATACGCAGGGAAAGGTGGCACCCAGGGTGCATAGTTCGCACCACTTAATAAAGCAGAAAAAATATCCACCACTGCACCCAGTGCATATCCTTTATGACTACCATGATCCCTGTCTCCACCCAAGGGTAATAAAGCTCCTCCCTTTTTTAAAATATGCGGATCATTAGAAGGATTACCTTCTGCATCCTGCACCCAGCCGGTGGGAGTATCCAAACTTTTGCGTTGCAGTATTTCTAATTTACCATTGGCAGCCGTAGTGGTGGCTAGGTCAGCAACAAATGCAGGTTCTTTTCCTGCAGGTGCCGCCACACAAATAGGATTTGTGCCCAGCATTTTATCAATAGAAAAAGTAGGTGCCACTAACGGGCTTGCATTGGTCATCGCAATCCCCATCATATCATGTTCCAATGCCATCATAGCATGATGGGCTGCAATACCAAAATGATTACTGTTCTGCACACTCACCCAGCCTGTTCCCACCTGCTTTGCTTTTTCAATAGCGACCTGCATCGCAAACGGTGCGATCACCAAACCTAGGCCGCTGTCACCATCCACTACGGCAGTTGATGGCGTTTCATGAATAATTTTAATAGCAGGTGTCGCATTCACTCTTTTTGCCTCCCATAAACGAACGTAACCACTCAACCGGGCCACACCATGTGAATCGATACCACGTACATCCGCCGACAATAATGCTTTGGTAGCTGTATCCGCATGTTCAGGAGAACAACCAATTTTTTCGAAGACTGCTTTAGTAAAATCAAATAACTGCTGGTAGGAATATGTTTTTTCTGGCATGGGGCAAAGATAGCCCCCAACCCCCTAAAGGGGGCTATTCAAGATGCTGAAAAATCAAAGTAGTTTCATGTGAACCGGGTCCCAGTGAATGACTTTTTGCTGAAAATAACTTTCATTGCAGGCCAAACAGGGTGCAGCAGCCCGGAAACCAAAATTGGCATCTTCTACCACCGGTTTACCGGTACGTACTGATTCAAAGAAATGAATGAAATGATCCAGCCGGTCATCGTAACCAACCGGGGCTGCATACCGGATCGCCGAAAGATCTGTTTTAGGCAACAACGCATCGGGATATTGTTGCTGGTAATTTTTCCATATTTCTTTTTGCATGGCATCGGGATAAGTATCCAATGCATCCCATCCTCCTATATTGGGATTGGAAGAAAATTTATTGCGGTACACAGTAAAATCGTTCCAGCCAAAATCGATCACTCCTTCTGTGCCATAAAATTTCACTTTACCACTTTCTACTTTTTCTGCCCCGCTGGCGAGATTTACTTTTAATAATACCTGGAAAGCCGGATGATCTTTCGTGGCTTTGTATTCCATCACACCTGTCATTACATCAGGCACATTGCGGCCATCTTTCCAGTAACTAAGATCACCGGTGGCAAATATTTTCGATGGCCCTTTCGAATCGGTTAAAAAATGGATACCAGATAATAAATGAACAAACAAATCACCGGCCACGCCAGTTCCGTATTCCTTATAATTCCGCCACCAGAAAAAACGTTTTGCATCAAAAGGGGTTGATGGATTTTCCTTCAGGTATTTTTTCCAGGCAATGGTATTCGTTGTTGCATCTGTCGGCATGGTATATTGCCAGGCACCCAATGCCGTATGCCGGTCAAAGGAGGCTTCAATGCAATTCAACTGCCCGATCTCCCCGGCCTTGTATAATTTCTTCGCCTCAGCATAAGCGATACTGCTGACCCGCTGGCTGCCCACCTGGAGTACAGCACCTGTTTGTTGTTGTACGTTGATCACTTCCCAACCCTGGCTGATCCGGTGCACCATCGGCTTTTCACAATACACCGCTTTTCTTTTTCTCATAGCATCTATTGTAATCCTGTCATGCCACTGGTCGCTTGTACACACCACTACGGCATCAATATCGCTTCGGTTCAATACCTCTTCATACGATTGTGTGGTGAACAATTGCTGACCATATAATTCCTTTGCTCTTTCTAACCTTCCCTGGTAGAGATCACAAACAGCCACCAGCTTTACACCGGGTACCTGTAATAATGTTTTGGCATTGCGGCTGCCCATGATACCAAAACCGATCACTGCGACATTGATCTCCTCTGCTGCAAACATTTTTTTTTCATAGGGGATCATTCGCTCTTCTACCCTCCCGTTAGTTGTTGCCGCAAATGAAGACAAAGGGGCTGCCAGGGAAGCAGCTCCGAGTTGTTGCAAAAATTTTCTCCTGGATGCCATATACTGATTGGGGGATTTTAAATTTTTTGACTATGCCGTTTACGCTATTTATACACTTTATAATACTTCCGCAACTCTCCGTCGAAAAAAGTTTTATTCTTTCGCATATCCTCCATGTTATTATCCTCGTGTGCTTCATATTCCATGGAAATAACGCCGTTAAACCGTTGCTTGATGAGTTGCAGTATCACCCCGGGCAGATCACAAACACCTTTCCCAAACAACGTATCTTCGGCAGCCAGGTTATTGAACTCCCTGATATCTTTAAAATGCATTCCCCATAATTTTCCTTTCATCTTTTTTAATCCCTCCATTATATTCACCCCATTTCTTGCCCAATGCCCGAGGTCAGGCCAGGCTCCGATATGCGTTCTGCCTTTCATCGCTTTCAGTGTTGAATCCGGATGCCAGTAATGACTGGAGGGTTTGGGATGGCAATGCAACGCCACTTTCAATTGGTATTTTTTGGCCAGCCGGTTGAATTCATCCAGGTCTTCCCATTCCGGTTCGGCAGTGATATAGGGAATGCCCATATACTTTGCGAACTCAAAGAATTTTTCGAGGTTGTCTTTGTTGTAATAATATTTATCAATGACGCCCAGCGCCACCACCCTCATTTTTTTATAATGCAAATATTGCTTCAGTTTATTCCTCGCATCCTTATCCAGTGTATAGCTAAAGACCCCGGGTATTTCTCCACCGACTTTCTGACCGGGATACACTTCCAGGTCAACGATCCCAAGGCTATCTGCTTTTTCAACCGATTCCAAAAAAGAATACTTGTGAAAAGTCCATGTCTGGATAGCAAGCCGCCAGTCTTTAACTGCCTGCTGCGGCAACAAACTATTCCATACTAACATCAAATAACAGCTAAGAAAGATGTGTTTCATTTTCCATCAATGTTTATAAATCTGGTCATGAAAGGATCTAATAGCGAATCAACCAGGGCTGCAAATTCAAATCGTTTGATCAATCTGCCGTGCTGATAATCTTTCAACCCAATATTACTCCAGATACTGGCAAAATTCCCTGACCGGAATACCTCGTCAACAACGGAAGGATACCTGGAATAAGAAAAGCTGATGGCCTGGTGCATCTTTTGTAAAATCTGAACAGCATTTCCAATGGTCAGCATTGAATCGGCCAGGTTCGATGCTTGGTAACCGGGTATATAATCAGCAATATTTTTTTCCAGTTCTGCAACAGCAATTACACTGTCAGGATAAAAGAACATTTTATTTGCCCAGCCTTCCGGCTTCCCGGTGCCCCGTAAAATGCCTGTGGCTCCTATTTTTTGTAGTTGTTCCCAATAAGGATGATCAGTTTTTACATCCGTAAATGGTAAGAGGTATGCTTTCGCCTGAAGTAATTTAAGCTGAATCATTCTTACTCCAACCCCTTTTACACCAATCAGTTTTTTATTATGCTTTTTTGCCGCTTCTGCTCCCAGCACCCCGGCTGCCTGTCCTGTCAGCAACACCACCGGCTGCAACCTTGTTGTTCCGTTCACAATATTGGTTACTGAAATTCCTTTTTCACAAACAATAAGCCCGTCAATGTTTTCCGGCATCAATGTACCCAGCGGAATATTGTAAGCCGGGATCGGCGGGAATTCGATCTCCGGTACTTTACCGGGATACCTTGCATGATGATGATCCACCGGGTAATCACCCACTGCAATCCCTGTTCTGTATAATGTATGATTGTAAGGGTCTTTAATATGATTGATATTCATTCGCACTATTCCTTTCAGTCTTCTTCCTTCCCGGTTATAAGGGATCAATGCCATCCC
>CALRSN020000048.1:0-9549 GCA_943370865.1 Bordetella parapertussis | reverse complement strand
GCCCGTCACCGGAATGGGATTGATGTATGGATAATAATCAATGAAAAGAATTCCAACATCTTTAAGGCTATGCTTATCAATTGTAATGGTTTAACTAATAATTCAATTGAATCTGTTGCCGGGGAAACCATGAATCAGCATTTACGTAACAACACCGGCTACATGAAAGTCAGCCCGGATGGAGAACAACTTTGCCAGACACATTTTCCGTCCATAGGACCCAACGGCCAGCAACCCAATTTTGTACAGCTATTTGATTTTGACAATTCCACCGGAATCATTTCAAATGCCAGAAAAATAGGTTTGAATGATGCCTTTTACACGAACTGCGAATTTTCCCCGGATTCAAAATTACTTTACCTGACCAGGCCATACGAAAATGCAGTTGATCAGTTGGAAATACGGTTGCCATCAGTTACACAAGTGAACGCCTCCAGGATCCGATTACAGGGATCGATTGGCTATCAAGGAATTCAATTGGCTATTGACAGAAAGATATACCTGATAGGCAACAGCCGGGATATATCTGCTATCCTTAATCCTGATATAAAAGGAGACGGGTGCCGGTTGACCACTGATCACATCCGGCTGTCTGCTGGAATGGGTATGTATGGGTCACCCGGTTTTATCAACGATGCAGCTGTTAATCCTGCTAACGGGTTTTCCTTTTTGATTGAAGATGCATGTGCAGGCAGCGTTCGTTTTTCAGGAACGACTACATTGTCCGGCAACCTGACCTGGCAATGGGATTTTGGAGATGGTGGTACTTCTACGGAACAGAATCCCATTCATACTTTTAATCCGTCCAACCAGTCATTCCTTGTGAAATTGAAGATCACATCGGCCTCAGGATGTGGTCATGTAACTGCTTCAGCTGTTGTTACAGCTGATACAAGTACAGAAAAAATGAATTTTACTTATCGAACTGTGTGTGACTCAGGTTATGTGCAGTTTATCAATGGCAATGATCTGCTCCCGGGTGAATCTTTTACCTGGGATTTTGGTGATGGCCATTTTTCCGGCGACGTTCACCCGGTTCACTCTTATGATCAACCCGGCAATTATGAAGTAGTATTAACCCGTCTGTCAACTAATCCCTGTAGAAATAAAACAATAACTGACAGCATCCGGCTTAGTACATTATCATTACAAGTTTCACCAGATCGTGAAATTATTGCAGGACAGAGTATCCGGCTGATTGCCACTTCAGCAGCAACCAGTTATCAATGGACTCCTTCCACCTGGCTTAATAACAGTACTATTGCTGATCCGGTAACAACTCCATATTCTAATATAATATACCGGGTTATTGCTACAGACACTGCGGGATGTAAGACTTCCGCCAGCATTACGATCACAGTAACTGAACCAGCAGATATTTACGTACCTACCGGGTTTACCCCAAACAACGATGGTAATAATGATATATTCAGGCCTTTCTATCACTCCGGCGTCACTTTACAGGAATTTGCTGTTTTCAATCGCTGGGGAATAAAAGTGTATGCTACAAAGAACCGGGGTGAGGGTTGGGATGGCAAAATTAAAAACAAGATGCAGAATGATGGGATTTACGTTTGGATCATACAAGCCATTAACAGCAATGGAAAAAATATTACCCGGAAAGGAACTGTGGCGCTGATACGCTAAGCGTTATAAAACAAAAAGTCCTTCCTGAAAGTGAAAGGACTTCTGATTATGATCAATAGCGGTTATTGAGATATAAGTGCAGCAATACTAAACTCCGCATTCAATCTTGCAATGTTGGTAATGGAGATTCCTTTGGGACAAACGGCTTCGCAGGCACCGGTATTGGTACAAGCACCAAATCCTTCTTTATCCATCTGAGCCACCATGTTCAACGCTCTTGATTTCCGCTCCGGTGAACCCTGTGGCAGTAGAGCCAAATGGGAGACTTTTGCAGAAACAAATAGCAAGGCAGAGGAGTTTTTACAAGCCGCTACGCAGGCTCCACAACCAATACAGGCCGCTGCTGCAAAAGCGGCATCTGCCTTATCTTTTTCGACAGGCATCGCATTGGCATCCACAGCATTACCTGTGTTGACTGAAATATAACCTCCGGCCTGGATAATACGGTCAAATGCAGAACGATCCACCACCAGGTCCTTAATAACGGGGAAAGCATTAGCTCTCCAGGGTTCGATGGTGATAGTGTCCCCATCTTTGTAAGCCCTCATGTGCAGCTGGCAGGTGGTGTTCTGTTCCCAGGGTCCATGCGGACGGCCATTGATATACATGGAGCAGGCGCCACAGATGCCTTCGCGGCAATCATGGTCAAAAGCAATGGGGTCTTTTCCATCCCTGATCAGTTCCTCATTCAATACATCGATCATTTCCAGGAAAGACATTTCCGAAGAAATATTCTTTACCGGGTACGACTCAAAACCACCTTTGTCATTCGCATTTTTTTGTCTCCAGACTTTCAGCGTAAGATTCATCATGTAGTGCTCCATAACGCAATAAATATTGTTCGTTATAAAAATTTTATTTGTACGACCGTTGTGTTGGCTTCGCCACTTCAAATTCCAGGTTCTCTTTGTGCAATTCCCAATTGCTTTCTCCTTTATATTCCCAGGCTGCCACATAGGCAAAGTTCACATCGTCTCTTTTTGCTTCTCCTTCTTCGGTCTGGCTTTCTTCCCGGAAGTGACCGCCACAACTTTCATTACGGTTCAGCGCATCCTTGCACATTAATTCACCCAGCTCAATAAAATCAGCCACACGGCCGGCCTTATCCAGTTCCGGGTTCATTTCTGTGATACCGCCGGGAATCCTAACATCACTCCAGAATTCTTTTTTCAATTGTTGTATCTCCGTGATCGCTTCTTGCAGTCCCTGTGCATTTCTTGCCATACCGCATTTCTCCCACATGATCTTGCCAAGGCGCTTATGAAAACTCTCCACTGTTTGCTTTCCTTTAATATTCATCAGGGTATTGATACGGTCAGCCACAGCTTTTTCGGTTTGCACAAATGCTTCATGCGAAGTGGGGATCGGCTTGGTAGCAATCTCATCAGCCAGGTAATTACCAATAGTGTAAGGGATCACAAAATATCCATCGGCTAATCCCTGCATCAAGGCAGAAGCACCCAAACGGTTAGCACCATGGTCACTGAAATTGGCTTCACCAAGACAGTATAAACCTTTCACATTCGTCATCAATTCATAATCCACCCAAAGACCACCCATGGTATAATGTACCGCCGGGTATATCCGCATCGGTACTTCATAAGGATTTTCACCGGTGATCTTCTCATACATGTCAAAGAGGTTACCATATTCTTCTTTCACCACTTCTTTACCGAGACGGATCAGGGTTTCTGTATCCGGATTTTCAATGCCTAATTTACCAGCTTCTGTTTTGCCGTATTTATTGATCAGGTTGTATTTGAAATCGAGGTAAACAGCTTGCTTGGTGGTACCAACACCATACCCGGCATCACATCTTTCTTTAGCTGCTCTTGATGCCACGTCTCTGGGCACCAGGTTACCAAATGCAGGGTATCTTCTTTCGAGGTAATAATCTCTTTCTTCTTCAGGAATATCGTTGGCTTTGCGGGTATCATCTTTTTTCTTCGGCACCCAGATACGTCCGTCATTTCTTAATGACTCTGACATCAATGTCAGTTTAGACTGGTGATCGCCGGAAACAGGGATACAGGTAGGATGAATCTGTGTGAAGCAGGGATTACCAAAGAAAGCTCCTTTCTTGTGTGCTTTCCAGGCGGCGGTCACATTACTTCCCATCGCATTGGTAGAAAGATAGAATACATTACCATAACCACCGGTGCATAATAACACGGCGTGGCCAAAATGTCTTTCCAATTCACCATTCACCAGGTTGCGACAGATGATACCTCTTGCTTTTCCATCCACCATCACCACATCCAGCATCTCATGACGGCTGAACATTTCTACATTACCCAGCGCTACTTGTCTTTCCATAGCCTGGTAAGCTCCTATCAGTAATTGCTGACCAGTTTGCCCGGCTGCATAAAAAGTTCTTTTCACCTGCGTGCCACCGAAAGAACGGTTATTCAACAGGCCGCCATATTCCCTTGCAAAAGGAACACCCTGCGCCACGCACTGGTCAATAATATTCACACTCACTTCGGCCAAACGATGAACGTTCGCCTCTCTTGCACGGTAGTCTCCGCCTTTTACGGTATCATAAAACAAACGGAACACCGAGTCACCATCGTTCTGGTAGTTTTTGGCTGCATTGATACCTCCCTGTGCAGCGATCGAGTGTGCACGACGGGGAGAATCCTGGAAACAAAACGCTTTCACTTTATAGCCCAGTTCGCCGAGTGCGGCAGCAGCTGAAGCCCCGGCCAGGCCGGTACCTACCACGATCACTTCCAGTTTGCGTTTATTGGCCGGGTTCACCAGTTTCACATGTCCCTTATAATCAACCCATTTCTGTTCTAGCGATCCGGCAGGAATTTTTGAATCAAGCATAACCTCTGATTACTTTGATATAATGATTTATTTGATCTTTCAATTTCGTGTTTCAATTTTACCGCCTACACCCATCCCAAATACATACTTACCGGCATCATCGCAAAAGCCAGTGAAATAATAATTGAGTAACCGATCCCCACATTTTGAACAAGACTTACATATTTTGAATTGCTGACACCCACCGTACGGAATGCACTTTGAAAGCCATGTATCAAATGCCAGCATAAAGAAAAGCAGGCAAAGACATAGGCAATTACCACCCACAATTCCTGGAAAGTATATTGCATCAGGTTGTACATATTATGCATATGCACGCCATTGATCTCCAATTCAGTTAATTCCTCGTGGCCAATAAAACGTGCCGGAACCCAGAAATGCCACCAATGCAGGATGAAGAATAATAAAAGGATAGTACCTAATAAACCCATGCTGCGGCTGTACCATTTACTGCCTTTATTGCCCATAGGAACCGCATATCCCTGTTTACGTTTGGTGCGGTTCTGGAATTCAAGCATGAGTCCCTGAATAATATGCAGGAAGATGCCAAGGAAAAGGCCAATCTCTGCGATTCGGATAACAACTGTGCTTCCCATGAAATGGGCGGCTTTGTTAAACATTTCGCCACCGTCGTTGGCCCAGATACAGGCATTGATACCTGCGTGTACAACCAGAAAAATTATCAGAAACAAACCCGTCAGCGCCATCACCAGCTTTTTACCAATCGAAGAAGTGAACATTTCAGACCATTTCATAAGCAATATTCTTAGAAGGAGAAATCAGATTTCTGCAAAAATAGTGTCCGGTGACCAAAAACGGTGAAAAGTTTTAAATGATAAAAATCAGGGTTGAAACCGTCTCTTCTTATTAGTTAGTAAGACGTGCTGTCAACTCATTATCTATTTTCTTAAACAGGTGAAATGGCTTATAGGTTCGCCAATTTTCCAGCTCCATTAATTCAATATACCTGTTCAGTTTGGCATGTTTAAAGTCGTACTGGGTTTGTTCGGGCATGTTTAAACAGACGGCCCAGCCATTCTCATCGGATAATTCTTCATAGAGTTCTTCATAATAATCCCGGCCATCGCTGTGATAATTGAGTACGTTCTCCCCCACCAGGATGAACTTATTGATACCCTCGTACATGAATTTCTCCAGTACCTCCCGTTTCAATTCCATGATATCATTCTCAACAGCATCATTCCACTCCCCGATCAGTTCAATGATTGCATAGCGTTCTTCATAGTCAGCCATCAGTACTTTCAGGTAAAGGGTGCGGCTGCCAAAATCATCCCATTGCGGATGGATATAGTAATTATAAACGGTTTGGGAAAACTCAAATTCAGAATACTGCCGGCCGGAGAATGGCGACCGTTGGTCTTCTTCACTCACATAAATGTGGCGCCAGTTATAAAAGGGTTCAAGCGTATGCATACACAAATTCCAATGCACAAATATAAGCTAAGGAAATATCCTTCGGTTTTACCCACTGAGAAATGAAGTTTAGCTACTTTACCAGGTATTCTTTTAATTGTTTGAAATCCGCTTTTAGTAATACACTTCGCTTTTCTTTATTCATTATTGATTGCACAGCTGAGGGAATTTCAATGGGTCTGCCAATACTGTTTTCTACAGCCTCCGGGAACTTGACCGGGTGTGCTGTTTCCAGTACGATACCTTTCTGACCGGGTTGATCAGCCAAATAACGTTGCAATGCCAGGTACCCCACAGCACCATGCGGATCTAATACATAGTTATACTGCTGGTACACTTCCCGGATCGTTGCTGTTGTTTCTGCATCGGAAATAGTGGTGGAGGATAATTTATTTTTCAATTCGGGAAACTGGTGATTAAAGATTTCCAGTATGCGGACAAAATTGCTGGGGTTCCCTACATCCATAGCATTACTCAGTGTCGGAACGGCCTGTCTTGGCTCCAGGTTTTGTGTTTCCAGGTATTCACTCACTATATCATTGGCATTGCAGGCGGCAATAAAATGCTGCACCGGTAAACCTGTTTGCATAGCCAGAAAGCCTGCACAGATATTTCCAAAATTACCGCTGGGCACGGATATAACCGGAGGCCTGTTGCCTAATGGCGAATTATTTAGCCATTGCTTGTATGCAAAGAAATAATAGAATTGTTGCGGCAGCCAGCGGGCCACATTAATAGAATTGGCCGAAGTAAGGAATAACTGCTGGTTCAGTTCTGCATCCATGAAGGCTGCTTTCACCAGTTGCTGGCAATCATCAAAAGTTCCTTCCACTTCCAGGGCATGAATATTTTTTCCAAGGGTTGTCAGTTGCTTTTCCTGTACCGGGCTTACTTTGCCTGAAGGATACAAAATGACGACCTCCACTCCTTCCACCTCATAAAATCCATTCGCCACTGCACCACCCGTATCGCCAGAAGTAGCTACCAGTACAGTAACTTTTTTGCTGTTGTCTTTTAAAAAATAACCCAGGCAACGGCTCATGAACCTGGCCCCGATATCTTTGAACGCCAGTGTGGGGCCATGAAATAATTCAAGCGAAAATATCGATTCACTAATGGGTACTAATGGAATCGGGAAATTCACCGTCTCGCTAACGATCCGGAACAATTTTTCTTCCGGAATTTCATTCCCCACATAAGGTTTGATGACACGGAATGCAATTTCTTCGTTGGAATAATTTTCAATACTCCTGATAAATTCTTTATCGAGTTGTGGCAGCGTTTCCGGGAAATACAAACCTTTATCCGGTGCCTGCCCTTTGATGCTGGCTTCTTTGAATCCAACGATTGCTGATTGCCTGTTTGTACTGTAATAATTCATACTCTTGTCTCCGCCAAAGGCGGATAACTTATTCTGTTAGTTAATAAAAATCATTTTCTTTCATCAAGTTTGGCTTAGCCAATAACTTCTACCCCGTTTTTATTGATGGTTGTCACATAGGTATTATACTCAATGCCTATCCTTGTATAAATTGACTGCATTACTGCTTCCACTTCTTTTGCAGTTGCTTCTTCCTTGCTCAGCATAAAAATAGAAGGCCCGGAACCAGAAATACCACCACCCAGTGCTCCGGCTTCTTTGCATTTCAGTTTCACTTCATCAAAACCCGGGATCAGGATACTGCGGACAGGTTCAATGATTACATCTTCCAGGGAACGACCGATGAGTTCATGATCGTTCCTGATAAAACCGGTGACAAGACCTGCAATATTTCCCCATTGCCTGATCGCATCTTTCAGCAACACTTTTTCTTTGAGTATCTGCCTTGCATCAGAGGTTCTTACTTCGATCTGCGGATGAACCACCGTTACAAAAAGATCAGGTGCTGCTAAAGGAACAATATCCAATGGATGAATGGAACGTATCAGGGTAACTCCGCCCATGATACAGGGAGTTATATTATCGGCATGCTTCACGCCGGATGCTAATTTTTCACCCCACATGGCAAATTGCACCAGTTCATCGGTTGAGAAAATATTTCCCAGTAAATGATTAGCGGCTACGGCTGCGCCAGCAGCACTGGCCGCACTGGATCCTAAACCACTGCCGGGCTTGATATGTTTTTCGATCGTTACTTCAAAACCAATATTGCCCCCGATCTTTTCCATTACCGCCAGGAAAACAACACCGGCCACGTTTTTTTCCGGGTCAGTGGGAAGATTAAAAGTATCCCGGTTATGAATGATCACTTTGGGTTCATCCAGTAATTTCACTTCCATCACATCGTACGGAGCTTTCAATGCCATACCTAAAATATCAAACCCGCAAACGAGGTTGGCAACTGTACCCGGACAATGAATTGTTACTTGTTTCATGTGCTTAATTAAATTACAGGTTGGCCACCCGCATGATATCAGCAAATACACCACTGGCTGTTACTTCAGCACCGGCCCCGGCACCTTTCACCACCATGGGTTGTTCTTTGTAGCGGTCCGTATAGAATAACACCACGTTGTCTTTCCCATACAAATGATAGAGATCATGTTTTGGATCGATATGCTGCAAGCCAACCGCCGCTTTACCATCCTTGAACGAAGCCACAAATTTCAGTTTGCATCCTTCCGCATTTGCCTTTTCGTATAATTTTTTGAAATGAGTTTCTTCTTTGGCCATTGCGGCATAAAAATCATCAACCGTTCCCTGCATACAGGATGCGGGCATAAAGGAATTATTGGCGATATCATCCATTTCAATCTGTTGCCCCGCTTCACGGGCCAGGATCATAATCTTCCGCATCACATCGGTACCACTGAGATCAAGCCTTGGATCAGGTTCGGTATAACCTTCGTCCTGCGCCTGCTTCACCACATCAGCAAATAATTTTGTGCCGTCGTAGTTATTGAATACAAAATTCAAAGTACCACTTAATACCGCTTCAATGCGGTGCACCCTGTCGCCGCTGCGAACAAGATCATTTAATGTAGCAATGATCGGCAACCCTGCTCCTACATTGGTTTCAAATAAGAAACGACAATTGTATTCACCGGCCAGATCTTTCAATTTTTTATAACTATTATACGCTGATGAAGCGGCCACTTTGTTACAAGCTACTACTGAAATACTTTTTTGTAATAGCTGGTCATACACCGCAGCCACTTTATCATTGGCCGTGATATCAACAAAAACAGAATTACGAAGGTTACGGTCAATAATATGCTGAACGAATTCACCCAGATCAGCTTTATCTGCTGCATCTAATTTATCTTTCCACACCGGAAGTTCAATACCCTCTTCATTGATCAGCATTTTACGGCTGTTGCTTAGGCCCACCACTTTTACCTGCACATGTAAGTGCCTGAGGAGATAACCTAATTGCTGTTGCAGTTGCCCGAGTAATTTAGCTCCCACGTTACCTGTACCAACAATAAACAGGTTCACTTCTTTATAAGTGGTCTCAAAGAATTCTTCATGCAATACGTTAATTGCTTTCTTTACATCACGGGTGGAAATAACTGCTGAGATATTTTTTTCCGAAGAGCCCTGTGCAATGGCACGGATATTAACCCCATTTCGGCCCATTGCACTGAACATACGGCCGCTGATACCGGGATGACTTTTCATATTCTCACCCACCA
>CALRSN020000047.1:0-9571 GCA_943370865.1 Bordetella parapertussis | reverse complement strand
TTTCCAATTCTCTCACCTTCAATTTTACAGACCGTGATAAAAATGAATGGATCGCCACCACCGATGGAATCAGTAAACTGAATATTTCCACTTCCGGTATCAGAAGCTGGAGAAATGAATTTCCTGAACTGGTTAAGAACAATACACTCTTAGGTATTACGAAAGGAAAAGATCAGCATATATACCTGCCGGTATTTAACTCAAACATTGTCTATAGGATCCATCAGCAAAATGACCAGGTATCCTTATTGAACAGGGCTATGATGCCTGCAACCTGGTGTATGAATCCCTTTGGAAATGAACTTATCTTCTCCGGCGGAGAAGCGGTTACAAAATTTAACCCGCTTACCGGTCACTATAATAAGAGTGATTTTTTAAAAAAATATTTTCCTCTCTCTGACATTGTTATCCTGGCTTTCAAACACAGCAATGGTGATGAATGGTACAGCGGCAATAATGGCGGTGGCTTTATAAGAATAACCAGGGAAGGCAACATTCATCAATATAAAAAAGATGGTCCGCGGGGAAACTTTTCTGTGAGTTATTATTCTGTACATGCGGAAGACAAAAAGGGAGATCTTTGGTTTGGCGTGAATAAGTCATCCCGTATGCTGCACTGGAATAAAGAAGCCGATTATTTTACCGAAGTGGCTTTTGATACGGTGAAAGGACTTAATGAGACTAACCTCGCCGGCATTACCGACCTTTTAATGGATAATGCCAATAACATATGGATCGCCTTTGACGGTACCGGTGTTGGCCGGTATAGCCCCGTAAACAGAACTGCAACTCATTATACCATTCAAAATGGGTTGCCCACCAATTATGTATATGCGTTACAGTTCGACAATAAGAACCGTTTATGGATCGGCACACTCAAAGGCCTAAGCTGCTTACTGGTAAACGAAAACAAGTTCATCAATTTTTCAAAAGAAGATGGGCTGCCTGCTGATTATTTCTCTGAACGATGTATTTATTTTGACAGTAGCGCCAATCATCTCTGGATAGGCTCCCGGACAACGCTGATGCGGTTCAGCCCGGATCTTTTACTGAGTAACACAAAAAAAATAATTCCCATCTACCTTGACGAAGTGATGGTGAATGGCCAACAATACCATATTGATAGCACAGGACACACTAGCTTCCCGCCATCAGGAAATAATCTCCAATTTCGCTTTATAGCACTGGATATTAATAGCGGTAACGATATTGAATATAGTTACCAGCTTACAGGCGCTGACCAGGACTGGGTTTATAATAGTAATATCAGTACAGCCGCTTACGCAAACCTGCCTCCGGGTGATTACACATTCACCGTAAGAGCAAGGCATAAAGGAGATAATGAATGGAGCGTTATGCAAGCCCCCTTCTCCTTTACCATTCAAACACACTGGACCAATACCTGGTGGTGGAAGTTGCTACTGATCACAGTCGTTGCAGCTGCCATTTTATTCATTATCAGGTCTTACTACCTGCGCAAGCTGGAGCAACAGAAAGCAGTTCTCGAAAAGAAACAGGCTATCGAAAAAGAACGTACCCGGATTGCCACTGATATGCATGATGATTTCGGAGCGTCTCTCTCCCGGATAAAATTCCTGAGCGAAAAGATACAGCTGCAAAAAAATGAAGACTTGAAAATGAATGAGGACCTTGGTAAAATATCCGCTTATAGTGATGAAATGGCTGAGAAAATGGGAGAAATAGTATGGGCACTGAACCAGCGGTATGATTCTTCCGGTGACCTTGTAAGTTTTTGCCGCTCCTACGCATCCGAATACCTGGAAGATAAAAATATCACCCTTAGTTTCACTTCAACTATGGTAAAAGACATACAAATAAATGGCGAGATACGCCGTAACATTTTTCTTGTTATGAAAGAAGCCTTGCATAATATTGTTAAGCATGCGCATGCTTCTGAAGTAAGTATAGTTATTGAATGTGATAAAGAATTAAAGATAAGTATCCGTGATAATGGCCGGGGTTTTGATCCCCGGGCGGTGCGGCCATTTGCCAACGGGCTGGAAAATATGAAAAAAAGGACAGAGGAAATTTCGGGTACCATACGGATAGAAAACAATAACGGAACTGTGGTCAGTATCACCGTAGATCCGGGTATCCAACAAAATACCTATGGGCAGTGATGCAACCATTGCTAAATTTGCAATAATGGTGAAGATCAAGGTAGTTATCGTAGAAGACCTGGCAGAAGTAGCAGAAGGATTGACTGCATTCATTCAGCAAGATGAAGCCCTGCAATTACTGGCAACTTACCGTACTGCTGAAGCAGCAGTACTGGAACTGCCTTTATTGAAGCCCGATATTGTGATCATGGATATCAATCTTCCCGGCATGACAGGTATTGAATGTGTGCGAAAAGTAAAAGTGCTGGAGCCTTCCATTCAGTTCATGATGTTCACGGTGTATGAGAACAATGACCAGGTATTTGAAGCCCTGAAAGCCGGTGCCAGCGGCTATTTACTGAAGAAAACACCTCCCCTTCAGATTATAGAATCCATCAAAGAGTTACAACAGGGAGGTTCACCCATGAGTGCCTCCATTGCCCGCAAACTGGTCACTTTATTTGTAGACCAGCATACCGTTAAAACAACCCCCGAAGCCGCCGTATTAACTCCGCGGGAAAAAGAAGTGCTGAATCTCATTGCCAAAGGATTATTATATAAAGAGATTGCAGAGCAACTCGGTATCAGTTTCCATACTGTCCGCCAGCATATTGGCAAGATCTACGAAAAACTGCATGTGCAGAACAAGACGGAAGCGATCAATAAAGTTTTTGGCAACCGGGTTTGATAGGCCATTCTTCGCAGTCGCTCACTCTCTTTATAGGTCGTTTTACCTATTCCCATGCCACAGGAGTCTGGTTAATTTCAGGTTTCAAATTATTGCATGAAAGATTCATTCATTGCTCTATCTCTTTTCACATTTCTTTCCTGTTTTTCTACTATGGTGAGGGCACAACCGCAGCCGCAACTGCCAACACAATTACCCAAACATGAATTGGGTAAACCGGTAACTACCGCAAAACCTTTCTCGGACATAGTTGGTAAATGGAAAGGCATCCGGCTGACACAAAATACCGGTAGCGTAACAGTAGATTCAATATTCTTTGAATTCAAAAAAGATGGCACCGTCAGTTTCAGACACCAGCGGTTCGAGCATAACCCGGCAAAGACAGGCACTTACAGTTTCATTAAAAACGTACTCATTGCAGACATCTACCTGTTCCCCTTTAAACACCGCTTTGAAGGAAGCTATGATAGAACCACCGGGAAAATCACAGGTACTTTTTCAGAAGTAAGAGAGAAGGACCCGAATGCGCCACCCTATTATGTGCCCGGTACGGAGAGTGGCAGTTTTTCAATCACTAAATAAATCCTGTTTTTCAGGGATTGAATACAATGTGAAAAAAGAGACTTTTATGCCGGTAACTTAAAATATGTCTATGCAAAGGATTATCAGCAGATGGTTTATATGCCTGTTTATCATTAACACTTTATTAATGCAGGCTTCAGCACAACCTGGCAAAAAACCGGCTTCCTCAAAACAGCCGGCCAGCTCCCAGCCCGATATGAATAAAATGCTGGAAGATGCAATGAAAGCGGAAGGCATGTCGAAGGAAGAACAGGAGGAAATGAAGAAAATGATGAAAGATGTAATGCCTGCCATGGAGCAACATAATGCAACCACAGCTGACTATCCCGAATTTACCAGTAACAAACAATTAATTCCCGGAAAAGATGCTGCGAGAATTGCTGGTATGTCAAAAAAAACATTGACAAAAACGGAAGTGGCGGCTTACGCAACCAATTTGTACAATAAGATGCTGGCAAAAGCTGATGCTGCTGAAATAGCAATAGTTAAAAAAGTAATAGCCCAAACACCGAAGGCAACAGATATAGGAAGCGCCGCAGTGCTGGCCATGCTGCAAGGTCATCCGCACGCAGCTTTAGCATTGAGTATAAAAGCGGTGGCGCTGGATCCGGCCAATCTTAACTGGCAAAACAATATGGCTGCCTTACTCACCAGTTATGGATACCCGGAGCAAGCCATGCCCTTGTTAAGAAAATTGCAGGATGATTTGCCACTTAACAGTACTGTATTAAATAATCTCGGCCAGGCCTGGCTGGGGTTTGGCGAACCTGACAGCGCCAAAAGATTTTTTGCTATCGCTAACCGGATCAATCCTTATCATCCCGATGCAAAATTATGCGGTGGCCTGGTGGAAGAACTGCAGGGCGACCCTTTCAAAGCAGAAGACTCTTACAAAGAGGCGCTGGAGAATTCTCCCAATCCTTTCACAGAGCAAGTACTAAAAAATCATAATAAAAACTACAAGGCCCAAGATCTTGATTTTGAAAAGATCAAAAAACTGATTGCCATCTATGAATATTTTCCAAAAAACTGGATGCCAGAGCCACCCCAATTATCAAATAGTGTGAAGAATCACAATGAGGATTATGGCACCAAGAAAGCCTATGCTGATATGGTTAGCAATTTCAAAAGTAAAATTGATTTAATGGCCGACGAATTGGACCAGGAAGTGCAGGAAACATTTAATAAAGGGGAAGAAGCATTTATTAAAGAAATGGCTGCTGAAACCATGAAGGGTTTAAGTTTCATAAGCAAACCTGCCACCATCGTGCTGGGGGTATTGAGCAGCTACCAGCTAAAATGGCAACTGGAAAATACCGAAGAACTTAAAAAAATGTGGGCCTGGAAAGAACAACTGAATAAAGAGAAACAACAAAAAATTGATGCGATCTATAAAAAAATTAGCGACAGCAAAGGCACCCGATGCGAAACATTCAAAGCACAGCTGGACGGCCTGGAAAATGATTACATGAGAAAAGTAAACACACGACTCAGGGATTATCTTATCAAAAAAACAGAAGAGTTCAGGCAATGGCTTAATGCCTGGTGTACCTGGAACTGGTACGTGGCCGGAAATGTAAAAAATACAGTGCTGTTGCAGGATATTGGATTCACCGGGTATCTCGCTGAATTGTATGGCAGCATCACAGATGGCATGGAAACCCTTACAGAGCATTGCAGTCCCCCGGTTTACCAGGTGAAAAGAGAATTTCCTGAGCCACAAATACCCAATTTCACATGCCCCGCAGTAGTAAGTATTCCGGCCGGACCTGAATGGCAGCAGTTAGTGGCTGCATCAAAGGATTTTAATAAAAACGGTTATGGTATCAAAAAAACGAACAACCCTGTTCCTAATGTTACAGTCGCCACAGGTGTAGGTAAAATGGTAGCCCAGCCGGGTATCAGTCCTTCTTACAAAACGGCTAATGGCAGCATCACTCCCGGCACCGCCGATGTAGAAGCCGCCATGGATAAAGGCTTACTGGCTGCTCTCCGCCGGGTAAACGGCAATCCCAAACCAACAGACGGGCAGGTGGGTGATGCTATTGACAAAGGATTATCTGACGCTATGAAGAGAATGCAGGAAAGACGGAAACAAGGCGTGTTGGGCGATGATGATGAACTTGTGCCACTTCCAAATATACCCAAAGATAAACTTACTCCACTCGATCCTAAACTACTCAATAAATATAAACTGTTTAAAGAACTGATGAACAATATGCTGACTGCTGATTGCAAAAATGTAAAAACTCCCAAAGAAAACCTTAAAGATCAGCTGGATAAAATGATGAAAAAAGTGAGAGAACTGGAAGCATTTGAAACGATGATGGACGAAATAAAAAGGCTTGAAACTGAAATAGCCCAAAAAGAATCCAATGCACAAAAAAAAGAGGAGATGCGAAAAAAAATTGAAGAATTCCAGAAAGCATCCGACGAATTAGACAAGTTTGAAGAAATGCAGGAATTCTTAAAAAGGGCAGAAAAATTTGGAAAAGAAATGGATGAGATGGACGACAAAAAAGTATTCAGGGAAAATATGCAGAAAATCATGCAGATGGTAGAAGAAATGGAAAATACTCCTGCTTTGATGAATGAAATCAGGCAAAACGGGCTGCAGCCTTCCATTAGCAGCGGCTTACAATCACCTGGTACATTCAACACGCAAAAAAACTTATTCAATTAAAATATAAAACAAGTATATGAAACGCAGTCAATTTATCTTATGTAGCTTACTCATCGGCATCACGGCTACAGCATTCAAAGTAGTTGATGATATCATCACCCGGCTGGGTATGCAGCAGGAAACTGCCCGGTATTATTTCATTAATAACCTGGTTGGGCGTTTCGACAATGGCCCGATGGAATTGGGATCCGAAGGCGGAGACCCTAATTCTGTTTACAATCAGTTGCAATCATTCCGGTTACCCTATGCCAGAACATTAAAAAATGTTATCGAAGGTGATAAGGCAGCCGCAGCTGCAGAAATGTGTGACTATGTGAAAAAATATGTAAACAGTGTGGAGTTCATAGAAAATTACAACAGCGCAAGGTCAGCAGCCATGCCTTTGACTGACAGGGGTTCGACGCTTGCAGATCTCCGGAAAAATAAGATCGTCTTCGAAAAGAACATCAACAATTATAAAACGGATACAAAATACGTAGCTGAACAGCAAAAGCTAATGGAGGAGAATCAAAAGAGGATGGATGCTTTGATAGAAGCTGCGAAAAAACCTTTCCCTGGCAAAGAGGCGTGGGAAAAGGCATATCCTGCCGATCCTTCCGGTATTCTCAAGAAAAGATTACAAGAGTACCTGCAACTTGCCGCTACGGTTGATTTTACTGCAAAGTTGACGGAGCCTGATAAATACAAGATCAAAAAATTTGTAAACCCTGTGTATGAAAAGAAAAGCCTGAAGTGGAAGGCGATTTACAGGGCCGGGAAAGAAGCAAATGATGTGGTAACTGCTTTTGTAAAAGAGTGGCTGAAAGGAGAAATAATTGCTAAGGAAAAAATAAAAATGGCAGACGCCCCGGTGACAGCTTCCAAATCAGAAAATGCGGCCGCCACTAAACCTGCTGTCACCACAACTAACGGCAGTGCAACAACGACACCAGCTGCAACTACTACCACAGCACCTGCTGAAAACGAGCCAGCTGCAACCACACCGGCAACAAAAAAAACCGGGGCTAAAAAATTAAAAGATAAACTGAAGTCAATTATCAAAAACTAATTGACTGAAATGGATAATTGAAGAAAGAAAAATGGAACATCTATGCAGCTGATCATTTTTTTATTGTTCCTGGTTATAACCAACTGCACATTTGCCCAAAAACACAATGAGGCATATGAAAATTTGTCCATTGGCTGGACGAAAATTTATAAGTATAAAGGTTTTACAAAGCCAAGCCAGGTAGATGAAAAAAAATATTCCATTGCCCAGTTATCTATCATTGACTCCTTTGCCAACTGGATGCAGGCGAGTTATAAACCCAAAGGAAGTTTAGGAGAGATAAAGAAATATGTAACACCAAAGAAGAACCTTTATCATGAACGTTACAATGAAGGCGTTCCCCACAGCTATGGGGCTAATGCCCACAGTTATACTTTCTTAAGGCAAAGCAATGGCAAATGGCAACCCTATTTAAATTTTTCCAATAACTGGACCATCGCTGCTAATGAAATACCACTAACTTACAGGGAAATTGCTTTTAATACCAATAAAACCTGCTTGTTTACCCTGCCTACGTACGATGAACAATTTTTAAAAGAATACCCGAACTCCGAAGATGCAAAAAGAAAAAATCTCTATGCCATACCGTCGCATCCGCAGTTGAAAAAGTACATCTTCATGACTCTTAAAACAGAACATGATAATTTTGGTCATCAACTCATCATCCTTAGCCAAAACAACCGGTTTCCATTCTTACATGTTACAATTGGCGAAGCAATGCAATTTGCAGAGGATGCTTTCCCGGTTAAATATGCTGAAGAAAAACAAACAGCAGCTGAACAAAATTCATACAAAACATCACACCTGAAACTGGCCATGGATAATCTTGAAAATAAATTCAGCAAGGCCAGGGCTATGATAAAAAGGCTGAGAGAAAAATATAAAAGCAGAATGAACGAACCAGCCTATCTAAAATTCGGGGGCTACTCCATACAGGATTTAGCCAATGGCGAAGATGTTTTTGAAAATGGGAAGCTTAAACAAGACGGAAGCTTTGACAAAAGCCATCCGCTTTACAGGGTTGATCCGGAAATGCAGGCCAAATGCAGCACTGACAAACCACAATGGATTGTTATTAAATGGTTTGGCGGATCAATGTATGAATTACCCTATAAACACATGCATGAATCCATCATTAATAACTTTGATTTTGACTACGTATACAATTTTTTCTTTGACCCTGAAAAAGTAAAAGGGAAACAATATAAACCCCTTGGTCCACTGGAGAGGGAAGAAAAAACCATTACTACTGAGAAATCATCAGCAGCTAATAAAAATGCAACCGATCCCTCGGTTGTCTTTTTTGAAGATTTTTCAGAAAACGCAACCGGCCAAAAACCAATGGGCTGGAAAGCCAGCATGAATAGTAATGCACAATACCCGGTTGTTACAACAGTGAAAAACTGGGAAGACAAATGGCTCGAGTTCATTGGCCACAGCCCTGTTACACCGCAGAGGATAAATTATCCACTGCCGCAGAATTTTGAATTGAGTTTTGATTTGGCAGTTCCGAAAGACATTCCCTGGGGAGCCAAAGCATTTGTACTCTATTTGGGCACAGCGAAAAACCATGTAGAGAACGGACCTTGCATTAACCTGCGGATCAGGGCCGGGTACGCTGGCAGACCGGGTGAAACTTCCCTTGAATGTAAGTTCGGAAGCAGCTATCCCGTGAATGTTAAACCTTATTACGAGGCTACAGGTTTTTCTAACGATAAGGAAATAAATAAAGTCACCATTCGACTTAAGAAAAAAGGAGAATTATTAGAATACTTTATCGATAAAAATAAAATTGCTGACATACCCAAAGCAATACCTCCCGGCATATTATTTAACTGGCTGCAATTATCACACTCAAGTAGCGATGGCGATAACCAGAAGTATTATATCAGCAATATAAAAATTACAAAAGAATAAAATGAAGCAAATAGTTTTAGTAATAGTGCTTACATTTTTTTTTAGCGTTTCATTGGCACAGCTTACTGCCGAACAGCGCATACAGGACAGTGTAATTGGCTGGTGGAACAATAACTACTGGGACCGCAACTGGAAACCACAAACAGACCCTGTTGGCAAAAAGAAAGAAGCCCACCTTAAAAACATGATAGAATGGATGAAAAAAAGTTATACCCCGGTTGGCGGCCTGGGCACTGTAACCCGCTATTTGCAAAATGGTGGCTATGGAGTAAAGTTTATGGTATGGAATGTTAGCCATAAAAAAGAATGGACCGACACTAAAGGAAATTTCAAACCCATTCCCGAGGAAAATACCAAGTTTTATATATCCGTCAATAAGCTGTTTGGCGCATACCCGGCCAGCTTTATCAATACACCAGGACAGTATCTTTTTACCTGGCAGCCGGATGGATATGACAACGCATCATCTAATAACAATAAACGCCCCGCAGGCATACACCCCAACGCAGCCAACTACATTACCGTACGCAACG
>CALRSN020000046.1:0-9585 GCA_943370865.1 Bordetella parapertussis | reverse complement strand
CTACCAGTACATCACGGCCCAGTAATGCATCAGGAATTTCAATAAAATATTTATCCTCAATCTTGTGTACTTTAAAAAGGCCTTCGTCAGTTTTAGCCTTGTCGGTAATTACTTCTTTGTAAGGTTTCGGACCATTGGAAGACGGGCGGATACCACCGGGACCACTCATCGGGCCTCTTGTAGTATCACGGACAATCGGGGCTTGCGCTGCGGCGGCCAGGTAAATGGTGGAAGCCAGCACAGTCAATCCCCATCGGTTGAAGAGTGAACGCATAAACATCAATTTGGTGATTTAATAAGTACTCAATATACGGAATGCGATGGTTAAACATGGAATCCCATGGGATTTTATACCAACGGTTGAATATGGGCAGTAAAAAAATTAAACGTGATTAAACAAAGTCGGGCCAACAATGAAACGTATACTTATTTTTTAAAATTCCATTTTTTTTAATACATCACTACCAGTTAAGAATAAAAAAAGCCACCCTGCGGGTGGCTTTCAATAAATACATTATGCATTTAGGATTTTTTCTTGCCTTTTGGTGCAAACATAGCCAGCATTCTCCGGCCTTCCATTTTCGGCATACTTTCCAGGACACCGGTCTCTGCCAGTCTTTCTGCAAACTTCAGGAGTAATAATTGCCCCCTGTCCTGGAACTGGATAGCACGGCCCTTGAACTGCACATATGCTTTTACTTTATTGCCATCTTTCAAAAATTCGATGGCATGTTTGGCTTTAAAATCAAAGTCATGATCATCCGTATTGGGAGTAAACCGGATCTCCTTCACTTCAGAGACTTTGCTCTTGGCCTTCATCTCCTTTTCTTTCTTCTTCTTATCGTAGAGGAATTTGTTGTAGTCAATGATCTTACAAACCGGTGGATCAACCGTAGGGGAAATTTCTACCAGGTCCAATTCCTGTTCCTGTGCCATCTTAAGGGCTTCCTGTGTGGTGTAGATTCCTACTTCCACGTTCTCTCCCACCAGCCGCACCTGCGGTACACGGATAAAATGGTTGATACGATGTTCTGCTTCTTTACGGGGAACAAATCTTCCCCTGAATCCGCCTTTGTTGAATCCGCCACCGCCGGGTTTATAACCTCCGCCGCCGGGTGGCCTGTTGAACCCGCCTCCGGGTTTTTGTGGTACTGCCATTTACTTTTTTTAGTTAAGCCCCCAACCCCTGAAGGGGAGCAATTTTTGTTTTTATAAAATCCTCACCAGGATTGAGGAAAAATTATTTTGTACATCGCCTGCATTGCTACTATCATCTTCGTTGCATCGCACTCTTCATCGTTCTGTAATTCTATTCAGCTTTTGCGAAGTGTTCACCGAATCTTATACCTTATTTCTTTACTCGGCTTTTCTCTCTTTGATTTCTTCCACTGCTTCAGCTAAAAATTCGTCTACTGATTTTACGCCCAGGTCACCCTTACCTTGTCTTCTTACGGCTACTTTATTTTCATTCATTTCCTTCTCTCCCACCACCAGCATATAAGGCACTTTCATCAGTTCAGTATCTCGTATCTTTTTGCCGATCTTCTCATTTCGGTCATCTACCTCTGCACGAATATCAGCTTTTTTCAGTTTATCTGAAACAGATTTTGCATAGTCGATAAACTTATCGCTGATCGGCAGCACTTTTACCTGTACCGGTGCCAGCCACAGCGGCAGTTTCCCGGCATAATGTTCCAGCAGGAAGCCAATGAACCGTTCGTGGGTACCGAGCGGTGCCCGGTGTATGATCAGTGGGATTTCCCGTTCATTATTCTGGTTAGTAAAGGAAAGATTGAAGCTGCGGGATTGGGCAAAATCCACCTGGTTGGTGGCCAGTGTAAATTCACGGCCAATAGCACTCCATATTTGTACATCGATCTTGGGTCCATAAAAAGCACCCTCTCCTTTTACTTCCACAAATGGCACCCCTGTTTCAATCAGTACCTTTCTCACCAGGTCTTCTGTTTCCAGCCAGAGTGCCGGTTCGTTCACATATTTCTGTCCCAGTTTTTCAGGGTCATGCAAACTAAGCCGCATCACATATTTATCGATCCCGAATATTTTGAAATATTTGAGATACATATCATTCACGGCCTTGAACTCCTGGGCAAACTGTTCCTTGGTACAGTAGATATGTGCATCGTTCATATGCAAACAACGCACCCGCATTAACCCGAATAACTCACCACTCTGTTCATAACGATAGCAGGTGCCATACTCGGCTATACGATAAGGCATATCCCTGTAGCTCTTTGGTTCCGCATCAAATATTTTATGGTGATGCGGGCAGTTCATCGCTTTCAGGTAATATTTCTCTCCGTCCATTTCCATGGGCGGGAACATACTGTCTGCATAATAAGGCAGGTGACCGCTGGTCAGGTACATACTTTCTTTCGCAATATGTGGCGTCACCACTCTTTTATATCCACCAGCCAGTTCCGTTTCTTTGGCCAGCTTTTCTAATTCCTCGATAATAACAGTTCCATTAGGCATCCACAAGATCAGCCCGGGGCCTACATCATCATCCATTGTATAAATGCCTAACTCCTTCCCGAGTTTGCGGTGATCTCTTTTTTTTGCTTCCTCCAGCATAGCCAGGTGCTCATCCAGCTCTTTTTGTGACGGGAAGGTTACACCATAAACCCTGGTAAGTTGTTTGTTCTTTTCATCTCCTTTCCAGTAAGCACCTGCAATACTCATCAGCTTGATCGCTTTGATATGACCGGTGTTTGGAATATGTGGCCCGCGGCAGAGATCGGTGAATTCACCCTGAGTATAAAAAGTGATCTCCCCATCCTGCAGGTTGCTCAGCAGGTCAAGTTTATATTCATCCCCTTTTTCTGTAAAGTATTGAACTGCATCAGCCTTGGAAATTTCTTTGCGTACATATTGACTATTCTTCTTTGCCAGCTCATTCATTTTCTTTTCCAGCACCACCAGGTCTTCTTCGCTCATTTTCTTATCACCAAGGTCCATATCATAATAGAATCCATTTTCTACCGGCGGGCCTACCCAAAATTTCACTCCGGGATACATGGATTCCACCGCTTCCGCCATCAGGTGGGCTGAAGAGTGCCAGAACGTATTCTTGCCATCTGTATCATTCCAGGTGAGTAATTTGAAAGTAGCATCTTCATGAATAGGTCTCGTGGCATCCCATACCTGCCCGTTCACACTGGCCGCCAAAACTTTTCGGGCCAGGCCTTCAGAAATAGATTTTGCAATATCCAGTGCCGTGGTTCCATTTTCATATTCCCTGACAGCACCATCCGGAAGTGTAATCTTGATCATGTAATAAATCCCTGTTTTAAAGAGAGTGCAAATTTAGCAAAATCCGGTTGATTTACAGGGATTCACAGGCAAGTTCCGGTTATTAAATATTCTTCCGGATCATCCGATCCAGTCGTTTGGTTTTTCTTTGCAGTTTTTTTAATTTTTTTGCAAACGATGCCCGGTCATTGAAATAAAGCAGAGCCAGCTTTACCTGCCGGTTTCGCCAGCGTTTCAGCATTATTTTTCCATACGCTTTATCCAGTCCGGCAGTAAGGGTATGTAATAACCTCAGTTTTTTATTTTGTGCTAATGCCCTTCTATAGACGATTTCATATTCTTTCTGCAGTTCCCTGTAATAACCAAAATACCAGGGTTTGATTTCCTCGATTTCCGCTGCTGTAAATGTGCTGGTTAATGCCTGCCAGATATCGCCATTTATGTGTGCATTGATACCGTGTAAAATAAAGCGTAGGGATGATGCATTGGTATCCATGTAATAAGCTTGCCAGCCCGGGGGTATTGTTCCCTTTTGTACATGCGCCTCCGCTGCCCTGAAGAAATAGCTGGCAAATTGTAATTCCAGCCTTCCCATCAACTGCTGCACTCTTTCATCTGCCGTTGAAAAATAATTGACCGCCCCGATAGTAGTTTCAAAATAGATACCAGCAAAATGTTTCGCAACCGAATGGCTTTGCCGGACTGAATCTAACCGGGCCAGTAAAGCAACCGACTTTTCTGTGATCTGGGCAATGGTATCATGCGACATATAAGAAAAAAGTAAACCGAAACACCAATGCCGAAAACGCATAAACTAAACAGCTTTTTTAGGAGGGTAAAATTAACAAACTCTTGCCCAATGCCGTTCTCCAATACGAACCAATTCGTTAGTTTTGAGCCGTGATGAAACAGCTATCCAGGAAGACTTGCCTTTTTTTTATGTTGCTGGTCCCTTTTTCCAACCTTACCGTCTTTTCGCAAGACCTGACTGGTATATGGAAAGGGTTTTTTATGTCCGAAAGCGGGCAATTCTACAAACTCGAGTTTCAACTTTCTCATAATAAATCCTACGCTGCAAGCGGGGTATCCTATTCCTATCTCGATGTGCGTTTTTACGGCAAAGCTACCATGACCGGCAGTTACGTAAAAAATTCAAAGACCTTAAAGATCAAAGAAATCCGGACAGTAGAAGTAAAGAGTGTGTTGGGAGGAATGACCTGTATCATGAATTACACCCTCACCTATTCAAAATCCGGTAATGAGGAGTTTCTGGAAGGCACTTACCTTGGAAGAAACGAAAAGCCCTTATCTGTTGATACCTCTTTTTGGGGCGATTGTGGCGGTGGCCGTGTCTCTTTACGAAGAGTAATTTCTTCCGATTTTTACCTTGAACCTTTTTTAAGAAAGTCAACACCCAAAACTCCGGTAGCCAAACCGCCTGTAACTACTAAAGTCAATCCGCCCGTTGTAAAAAAACCACCGGTAGTTACCAAACCCGCCAGCAACCCAGTGGTTAAAAAACCGGTAACAAAACCGCCGGTTACCACAAAGCCGGTAGTAGTAACACCTAAAATTGATACTGCTTCAAAAGTTGTGGCATCCCCGGCTATCAAAAAACCTGCTCCCGAAAACATACCTACCCCATCTGTATTAAAGAACAGGGCCAATGAATTGGTTAAAATACTCACGGTGAGCAATGAGAATGTAACTGTGAAATTGTATGATAACGGGGAGATCGATGATGATACGATCTCTGTATATATGGATAAAAAACTGGTGCTTTCTTCCAGGCGATTAACAGCATCTCCGCTGATCGTGAACCTGAAAATGGATGAAGACAATTCGGAGCATGAACTGGTGATGGTGGCCGAGAACCTGGGCCGCATTCCGCCCAATACTTCGCTGATGATCGTTGAATCAGGCGAGCAACGTTTTGATGTCCGCATCACGTCTACCGAACAAAAAAATGCCGTGGTCAGGTTCAGGTATGTGAAACCAAAATGACAGCCCCTTTTACCTTATCTGAAATGTAAAAAACGAACTACAGGAGAAACCCGGGTAACCGTTTCTGTAATTTCTGCATTGCCTTTTATTTATTTGGCCTATTTTCATTTTTTATGAAGCGTATTACCCTTTTACTCATTTTGTTGCTGTCCATATGCTGTGCCCCTGCACAGGATATCAATGGCATCTGGAAGGGTAAACTGGTGATGGAACCCGGTGGCTGCTTCCCGGTTTACAATATAGAATTACAGCTGACGGTGGTTGGCAACAAGATATCCGGTGTTTCTTATCATTATTCCGACACCAGTAATTACGTAAGAGAAACCTTTGAAGGGACATTCAAACCTGACAGCAACAGTATACTCATCAACGAGATCGGCGTTACCAGTTTTCATATTCCTGCCGATTGTACCCCCTGTATCAAGCGATACAATTTTTCCTACCACAAAGGCGGCAATGAAGAACAATTGCGTGGCTCCTGGACGGGCAAGACCATGGACAATAAATCGAATTGTCCACCGGGAACGATCGTTTTGATCCGAATCACCAAATCGGCTTTCAAACCTAACCTGCCCAAAACCCTGACAGAAAGAAAAAATGAACTGGTGAAAACGATCTATGTAGATACCGGGATGGTGAAACTTGATTTTTATGATAATGGAGTGATAGACGGAGATACCATTTCCGTCTATGTAAATGATATGCCGGTGGTATCAAGAAAAATGCTGACCGCCAAACCTGTTACGGCAAACATAAAAATTGACCTGCAACGAACCATACAAGAAGTGATCATGGTTGGAGAAAACCTTGGCTCCATACCCCCTAATACAGCATTAATGATCATCAATGCCGGTGATAAACGCTACCAGCTCTATCTCACTTCTGATGACAAGAAAAATGCAATGGTCAGGTTCATTTATGAAAAACCAGTTGCTGCAAAAATGCTATCGCCTTAGTAATTGTGTTTATTATTCCCTGATCAACCGTAAAAATTCCTCAACCGCATCTTCATCCACCACGGATACAGATTCTTTGACACCCCGCACCGCTTTTACCATCAGTCTTTCCAGGAAATTCATTTTTTCGAGCAACAATTCTCCACCAAATAAGCCATGTGCCACGGCATGTGTACGCAAGGATTCAGGAAAGGCTGTGTCAAATTCAACAGCACCTTCTTCTGTATTCATAAAGCAGAGAAAAAGTCCCAGCCGTTTCAACAACAATTGCTTTTCGTTCAGTTCGCAGAACTGGCGGATCTTTTTCTGGATTTGCCCCATATGTATAGAACCACCGATGATCACCGTTGACCAGGATTCTATATCTGGCATGGCCTCGTTAGCCAGGTTAACAAGGCGTACTTTGTCATCCAGCTCCTGTGACAGATAAGTTGCTAACTTCTGCGTGGTGCCATGCTGGCTCATATAAACGACGAGGTAACTCATAGTAAAGTGTTTTTAGCGATTCGTTTAATATATACAAACAGGAGACCGGCACTTAAAAGAGCCAGCACTCCCATTATAACAGCCACCGTATACTCCTGCTCCACTCCTGCCTTGTTCATATATATAACCAGGCCGCCAATACTCAGGTTCATCCATACAAAAAAGCTAAGCAGCACCGGTGCCATTATAAAGCCGGTTATCTTTTTCCGCAGTAAAAAAATGGCAGTAATAAGAACACCCGGCAGGAATACAGACAGATCAATGACATGAACAGTATTAGTAAACAATCCGGCTTCTTTTATGGATGGAGGAACCTCTTGATTCAATATTGCCGGGATGATCTCAGTTAACCAGAGAATATAAAATACTACTCCAATAACCATAAAATAAACAGCAGTTAAACGGTAAGGAACCTCTTTGAAAAAAATACCCGGCAGATCGTTCTTCAGAATTGTCAATAGGAACCAGGCCATTGCATAAAAAGAAAGACCCAATGACAGGCAATAAATGATAAATAACCTATTGAAATGAACAGCAAAACAATAAATGGTAAAGGTATAAACCAGGAAGGCTATGATACCGGCCCAAATAAGTAAGGCCCCGTTATGCCGGCGGTAAGCATAATAGGAACTGATAAGTAAGGCCGGAATAATAAGAAACAGATCCACCATATCCTGCCCTACAGACTGCGCCTGCCAGTTGGGTGTCTCTGCCGAATAGAATCCGGCGGTTGTTAACCCACTAATACTGGCAATCGTCACCAATATAGCTAGCGGCAATGACAGCCATAGAATTATAGTCCTGTTTTTAACATCGCCCATGTATTAAATCTATGCATTAATAAAGGCTGCAGCAGATGACCCCTGTCATGGCAAATCTTGAAAGAAGTCAGCTATAGATGTTAATAACAGCTGCTTTAAACGAAAAAGAGCCCCGAAGGACTCTTTTCAAAACTACTTACCTGGCAAAACGCCCCCGTGCCGTTTTTGCATTTCTGCGGATATTCCACAGGTCAGCTGCTGTAAATGTTCGTTCACTGTCACCAGGGATCACAAGGTCCTTTGCTAAGGTTTCTTGTACTTCTTTTACCAGGTTCTTTAATACGTCCGGTTCCATCTGGACAATAGATGGCATCACATCACTCTTCATGATTTATTTCCTTTTAAATGTTTACAAAATTGATCTGAGGCTTAAGGGAGAAAAACACTAAGAATCGTTAGAAGAAGTGCTGAATTCTGTCGCCTGTTTGTAAGTATACTACATCTCTCAGATTGATGGCGCAAAGATACACTTATTAAGCTGCCATTCCAAGGGAAAAAGGTAAGAATTGAGTAAACTGCTCTTGTTATTGAGTAAATTAAACGCCCTGAAACCCTTTGCTGGCAACCCTTTCAGCCACTTACTAAAAAACTGTTAAGTATTGTAACAAAAAAGTATCATGCTGATTCAACTCACCTGGTTTAAAAATAAAGGCAACCCAGACTTCCATTCACCATCAATGTAAAGCTCGAAGGAGTAACGACCGGGTTTCTCAAACTGCAACTGGTTAAAGTTGATCACGATATTAATAGCTGCAAACTGGCCATTGGGTGGTGTACCGATATTGATATTGCCTTCTATCGGTTGCAATATCTCTTTAGCATTGGCGTCAGTCAGCCGGAGTTTAAATTCATGCTGGCCGATTTCTTTGATACCGAAACGTAAGCGGCATGCAACAGAGCAAGAAGGATGCTGTACCGGGAATTGCTTCACCTGTATAGCATCAAAGGTTCCGACAACAGTCAATTTTGAACTATTATCCTGCGCAAAGTCAGCAAGAGTGAATATTTCTATTTCCATAATCTTTTATATTATAAGTAAAGCTATGCCTTAATAAGGCAGTCTTTTAATTGCTAAGAACCATGCCGGATGAAATTACCTGTTACATAATGCCATTAATTGTCATTTGCCCTGTTTACCACTGACATTGCAGCAGGTATGAATGTAATTGAGTCAGTACGATAGCTGGAACAGGAAAACACATTATAGTAATAAAACTGTAAAAGCCCTGGTTCATGAAACAGGGCTTAGAGAATTAACCCGGGTATTTAAGCATCTTTTCTCCCTCAACGGTAATGTACTTATCGGGGCCTTCCATATAACCAGCTTTTACAGTAACTGCTCCGCTTGCAGCAAATTCAAATTGTGCTTTCACCCGGCTAAGCCCGCCCTCAAAACTGTTATTGCCTTTATAGTCCATCGCTTCCATGATCTGCCCGTTAATTTTTACGAAGAGCTGATCATCTTGCCGGTAGAATTCACACATTGATTTATCCTTCATAGTATACAAGCCTGCAATCTTTTTGAAAGCTCCTGCATCCAGCACATACTCCTCCTTCAATACAATATCAAACTTCACCAGTTTTTCATTGGCACTGTTGGTGGAAGATTCCAGGATCCGGTTCAGTGACCGGGGGTCTCCGGCGCTATCATCTTTGGAAATATGCTCATCTCCTTTGAAATAGACTTGTGTTACCAGGTCCTGCTGTGTGTTACCGGAGATACGCATATGTATATGGGCCGGCCTTACGGTATCGCCTCCCACATTATAAGGAACCGGTAATATGGTTTTGAAATGATACTTCCCATCGTTACCTGTTTTAAAGGAAGCCCGGTAGATATAATCATCCGAAGTATTATCATAAACACCATGCTCATCGCAATGCCATATTTCGACCAATGAATTTTTGAGTGGCGTTTTACCATCCTTTCCAAAAACAGTTCCGCTGAAATGCAGTAACTGCCCTTTGGTTCCTTTTTGAACTAATTCAGAACGGAAGGGTGCACCGGGACGATAAAAAGGTCCAAGGATGTCGGTGGTGGTGGGGTC
>CALRSN020000045.1:0-9640 GCA_943370865.1 Bordetella parapertussis | reverse complement strand
GGGCCGTGGTCCGGGTGGTGGAAGAAGATAGTTTGCCCGAGGACAGATGTCCGAAGACAGATCGTTCAACTGAAGCAATCAAATTATTTTAAATAGTGATGGTGCCGGAGGGAGTTTTCCTGCTTCCGGCACCAGACTTCAAACTTCATAATATGAGTACTGTAACAATAAGTGCACAGGATATAAACAAACTTCGTCAGGCTACCGGCGCCGGTATGATGGATTGCCGCAAAGCATTGACAGAAACCAATGGTGATTTTGAAGCAGCGATCGACTGGTTGCGCAAGCAGGGTCAGAAAGTGGCTGCTAAAAGAAGTGACCGTGAAGCAAAAGAAGGGGTGGTAATTGCACAAACCACTGCTGATAACAAAACAGGTATTGTTGTTTGTGTTAGCTGTGAAACTGATTTCGTTTCCAAGAACGCTGATTTTATCAGCATGGTACAAAGCATCGCTGATGCAGCGATAGCCAGTAACGTAAAAACAGTGGAAGCATTGAACGATACTGTTGTGAACGGGTCAAAGATATCTGACCTTATCAATGATAAACTGGCTTCTATTGGCGAAAAGATCGGTATTACTAAATATGAAAGGGTAGAAGCTCCTTACGTGGCTTCTTATATTCACGGAGCTTACCGTATCGGTGTGCTCGTGGCTTTAGACAAACCGGCTGCTGAAGCAGGTAAAGATGTGGCAATGCAGATCGCAGCACTGAATCCTGTTGCTGTGGATGCAGCCAGTGTTCCTGCAGAAGTAATAGCCCGTGAAAAAGCGATCATCGTTGATGTAATGAAGGAAGATCCGAAAATGGCTGGCAAACCGGAAGAAATGCTGGCTAAAATTGCTGATGGCAAAATGGGAGCTTTCTTTAAAGAACAAACACTGACCGCACAGGCTTTCGTGAAAGACGCTTCTAAAACTGTGGCTGATTACCTGAAAGAATCCGGTGATGTGAAAGTGCTAGAATTCAAAAGAGTAGCATTAGGATAATTGATCCGCTATATAATTTAAAAGGGTATATGTTTTCATATACCCTTTTTTGTTTTGTTGTTCTTCAGTGATTCGTCCAGTTATACTTTTTTTGATCATGAGTAAAATAGATGTCCATCGGGTAAATGCCCGATGCGATGGCAGTGGGAAACCAATTTCGTTCTTCGGGTACCAGGATAAATAATCCTTCGTCATCACCAACGGCTTTGAACTGTGGCAACGGAGGTTGTTTGGCAAAATAAGAAAGGCCATATTGCTCCAGCAGGTGATTGACTTCCATTTGAAGGGTATCTTTTGAGGTTACTATACCTGCTTCACTGATGGAGAGGAACTGTTTAGCTGAAAAAGGCTCTTCGGTTTCATTATCCAGGTCAAACCGGGCAATTAGTTCCACGATATTACCGGCCGGGTCATAGAAGTAAACAGATTTTGCATGCCAGTTTATGAAATCAGCGATATCGCTGTTGTGGTCGTCAACCCAAATCAATTCAACTTTATCCTTCAGCCATTCTCTGGCTTCTTCAATTTTATTCGCCGGGATAGTAAAGGCAAAATGATAAACAGGCTCTCTTTCATTTGTTGCTTTAAAAACAAGTGTTGAAGAACCTGTTGTTATGGCTATTTGCTGTTTATATTCCTGTACGGGTAACTGCAAAACGGTGCTGTAAAATCCTGCCAGTTGATCCAGGCGGTCCGTTTCAAGTATCAATTGTTGTATATGCATTTGTACGCAAACTTAGAATTTTCATAGGCTTTTTCATCAACCGCTTGCAGGCATTCATAGCAGTGATGATCTGTGATACCAGCCTGCACGGCTCCGGCGATCACCACCCCACACAACACAAAGAATGCGATCCATATGATTACCGGTTTCATTTTACTTGATTTTTCCTTTTACGGGTTTCACTGTTTTCAGGTAAGCATAGATAGCTTTCAGTTCATCATCACTCATTCGTTTAAATGAGTTCCAGGGCATCGGCGTTTTCGGATGCAGCTTTCCCATTTTAAACCGGTTGATAAATTGCTCCTGCGACCAGCTATAAATACGGCTGCCGGGATCAGGCGTAAGATTGGGAGTAATAAATCCATCAATCTCCAATCCGCCGGCAAAGGGTTCACCCGTAAAAGCACCGGTCATCATATCTCTTTCAGTATGACAGCCTACACAGTTGGCTACATTGTTTGCAAGATATTTTCCATAATTCGCTGTGGAATCAACTTTAACAGAGCCGGGAACTTCACCTTCCGGCCCAACCGGTTTGATCAGGAATGCTTTTACTGCATAACCCAGCATATTGAATTCATTACCGGGTACTTCATTGCGAACAGGTTTTTGCGACCGCAGGTAGGAGATCACCGCCGTCATGTCTTCATCCGACATATTATGAAAGGGCATGAAATCAAATATCGCTGTACCATCCCGGTGAACACCATACCGCAATGCTCTTGCAATTTCAGCATCCGTATAATTTCCAATACCTGTTTCTTTATCCGGCGTAATATTTTTGGTGTAGACTTTGCCCACCGGCAGTTCAAACATATATCCTCCGGTCAATGGCACATCAAGCCCCAGGGCTATTAGGGAATCAGGGTTTGCTTTGCTATGGCAATCGGCACAATGCGCAGCACCAAAGATGATATGCTTACCTTTTTGTATCACTGCCGAATCGGTGGATGCAGTAATAGCAGGATAAGGACGGTCGTATTGAATATTTTGTCGCATGGCGATCGTTGCACTGAGCCCGCCAAGGAGCAACAGCAAAACAATACCTGTCCACTTTAGTATTTTTTTAAAGCGTTTCATTGTTATCGTTCTTAAAACAGTTGGTAATGGTTTACAGGTCTTTTAGTTGTTTCCATTGCGGAACAACATTCTTTACCGGTTTTGTTGATTTCAGGAAGGCGAAGATGGCCCTCAGGTCTTCATCACTGTAATTCTTATACGCAAACCAGGGCATAGGAGGCAGCAAGGGACGATTCCCTTCCAGTCCTTTTGATAAACCTTTGCGGATTGCATTGAAGAATTGTTGTTCTGTCCACATACCAATACCAGTTGAATCAGATGTAATATTGGCAGCATAAGACATGCCCCAGGGACCAACCGCATTTGTTAAGCCCATGCCGAATAATACATACCCATTTTTAAATACAGCTGTATCGGCCTTACCGGTTGGTTCATTGGCAGGATGACCGGAGAAACGACGGTCAATATCAAGATCGGGTCCGTTGGGCCCCATTTTTTTAGGCGTGTGGCAATCATCGCAACCGGCAGCGGTTACAATATATTCGCCCCGCTTAATGAGTGCTTCCTGGCTCAATGCAGGAGTGGTTGTATCGGATGTCTTTGCTTTCCCTTCATTGCAGGCAATAACGATCATCGCAGTAGCGGCAACTATAAGTGACATCACGATGGTGATCTTTTTCATGTTGATAAGCTTTAAGGTTAATGGTTTTGAATTGAGGGGCAAATTACTGCTGCATTATTCTGTAGAAAACAGCAAGCTGATTGAATTGTGTTATTCAGCGGATGAGTTGAAACAAAAACCGCCTTCATTAGGAAGGCGGTTCAGTAAGGAAAAGAATTGCGATTTAATTTCTCCACAAATAATAACCCACGGTCAACTGCAATCCCCTGTTCCTGTATTTTCCATCGTCTGCCTTATTGAGGTTGGACAGGCTGAACTGGTAACCGACATTGGCAAAGAAGCCACCTGCTAACTTCACACCAGCAATAGCACCAATGCCAAAATCAGTTCTCTTCCATGTTCTGTCACCATTCTCATCTTTTTCAAAAACATCTGTTTCCTGTTTTTCTGTTTCTGTACTGCCATCCGCAAATTCATAGGTGATATCATCTTTTGATTTACCACTAACGGCATACGAAAAATAAGGGCCACCACCGGCGAAGAACTGAACAGCTCCTTTGGTAGTATAAAGTACATTCAGCGGCACTTGCAGGTAATTCATATTCAGTTTTGAGGTGGAACGGATCATATCGATCTCGCCGGCCGGGCCCGGTATCGCTGATTTCAGGGTAATACCCTGTTGCAGGAAGTTGATACCGCTGCGGACGGTTACAGAAGAACTAAGTGTAAGATCTGCCACGATACCGGCAGAAGGTAATACTCTTGCTTTTTTATCCAGTTCTGCCAGGGTTGTGTTTTTAATGCTGGCATCACTTAAATTACCGGTGCCCTGGATACCCAGTGCCAGCTGGCTGAAGGAAGTAACAGTGGAACTAATTCCGATCAATAGTACAAATACTCTTTTCATGATTGTAAGGTTTAATTGTTATAGTTAATAAATGTTTTATAATCCGAAAATGATCCCTGCTAACAGGGCGATGAACCCGGTGATATTAATGGCCTGCCGGGTATGGTAGAGGCTAAACCATTTGGAACGGTACTGTTCCCAGTTAGCCGGGTAGCTGGTCATTGTCCATGTATTGATTGTTTTATTCAGCGGTACATTCCCTTTCAGAGAGATCATTATATCTGCTACCAGGGCCGCTAATGCAACCAATGAACACTTGAATAGTATGCCGTATGGATTTACCACGGAAAAAGCTGTTAATGCAATGGATGATGCCAGGGCCAAATAATAAGCCAGGTATAATGTTGTCTGCAGTTTAGCATCCAGCAATTGCCTTGTCTGTATAAAAACAGTTGCCTGCATTTTCTTCATTACGGTTGACATAGCCAGGATGTAAAAAAGACTCTGGCTGATGATGACGGCATAGAATACCGTTGCAATGAATAATGATATCTTGATAGCCATGGTTTATTTTTTTACAGGTATATGAAATTTTGATACCCATGACGGATCAATTGTCTTAGGGTTATTGATATCCGCCTCCGGGTGTTTTTCAAGGTCTACCATCAACAGGTACGTATTATTGGGATCATCTTTGAAACTTGTTCTTTCCCAGAGATAAGTGCAGGAATGCTGACCTGCTAGCTCTTCCTTGGGAATAGCACGGGATGTAGTATGCCCATTTTTGGTAATACGGTAGGTTCCTTTTTCTGCTTTTGTAATGATGATTTGTTGTCCCTTTTTATCTTTTGTGAATTCAACTGTTCCTTGCACCTGTGTCCATGTTTCCGTGTCAGTACCATAAGTATTGGCCTGTACATAGAGCATGAATTCAAAACGGTTTCCTTTCTTGAAATTGAATTTTACCAGCATACCGCCACCACTTTTATAACTGTTGTAATTCGGACCTGCAGTGGTATTGACATAGCCAACAGTGGAAAGGGTGGAGATGGTCCAGTAAGTGGAATCGTTTGTGATCACATCTGCCGGTACATCATTGACAGGAACTGGTTTGCCTGTTTGTCCCTGGCTGTTCAGGGCAATAGCAAAGCTTAAAAAGAGAAATATCTTTTTCATGTTGATAAGGTTTAATGGTTGATGAACAGGGAAAACTAAAAGCCTTTCTTTTCATCAGGTTTGGAAAGCAGGTATCTTGTCATAAAGATCCCCTGGCCGTTATCACCGGGACTGAGGGTGAAAGAAGTGACTTTGTCGATCTGCCAGCCTTCATCGGTGTAGGTTTTCAATACTTTCACGATCTGGCTTTCGTTCTCTTTAATATTCTTAAAATTGATACCGGCCAGGCTGAAGAGATTCTCCATGTCTGATTCTTTCTGGGAACCATCCGGGTTGGTGACGATCATTTTTGAACGACCGAAACCGCCGCCGATCACTGATTCCACCGTAGTGACCTGCATGAATTGTTTTTTGGGTTCCGGCTTCAGTTCCTGTGCCGTCAGTGTGCTGCCGGTTGTGACAGCCATCAATAAAATGATAATGATCTTTTTCATATTGAAGGTTTTAAGGTTTACTTGTTGTTGATGTTTATAATTTGATGAATTCAACCCGGCGGTTCAATACTTTTCCCTCTTTGGTCTTATTATCCGCTACTGGTTGGGTTTCACCCTTTCCTTCTGTTTCGAGCCGGGATGCATCAATGCTGAATTCACTCACCAGCATCTCTTTTACGGCAGCGGCTCTTTTCTTGGATAATTCCATATTGGCATTATCGTCGCCATCACTGCTGGTATGCCCCAGTACTTTTATTTTCACAGAACCATTTTCTTTTAATACAGCAGCAATTTCTTTCACCACGCCATATGATTCCGGTTTTATCACCGCACTTTGAAAATCGAAAAGGATACCGGTGGTAGAGAATTTACCTTCTTCGATCAGTTTATGCCGGGTATCGGGTTTGCCGGTAGCTACTTTGATATTGCTGATGAATACAGCATATTGATTTTCGGGATAATTGGTGCCCCCCACTTCAAAAAATACCTGATTTATCATATCGCCAACCGGGATTGCCTTCGGAGCATCAAATACTTTCTCCCCGTTGATCCAGATACGGCATCTTTCTTTCTGTACCTGCACGGCAACATGTACAGGGGTGGAATACCATTTCTCCAGCGATTCAAATGCTTTGGCATCGCTTTGGTACCAGGGTCTGCCCTGTTGATAGGAATTCAGTTTCACTCTTGAGGATTTACCTTCGCCGGGAGCCAGCGTGGCTACAAGGGCGGTATTTTTCCTATACTCTCTCAGGAAATTATTCCCGGTGTTGGACTCATCGTTACTGGCGAAGAAACCAAAATAGATCTCGGGGTAACTCCATCCGTTGTTCTTTAGTTGCAGAATAATATCAAACTCCGCCGTGAAATTTTCTCCGTAATTTTTGGTGCTGCTGCTCAGGTAGGTAAATTTTTTATGCAGTTGTAACCAGTTACCGGGAAATTTATCCAATGTCACCACTTCGCCGGTGCCGCTGGTATTCCAACCTGTTGGTAGTTCGGCAATGGCTTCACCCTCAAATGCATCATAATAGAGAACAGAATCGCCGGGAATGAAATCATATTTGGAATAGCTTTTTAAGGCGGGTTCTTCCGTTGCAGTTGCTACCGGTGCATTTGTTTTTTTCTCTGCTACCGGCTCCGCTTTTTTCTTTCCTTCGATCTCGTCGAGAGTTTTATCGATCTCCTTGTCAATTTTCTGGTCGGCTCTTTGTTTGCTTTTATTCTTGACCTTGTTAAGAATATTACCGAATTGTGCTTCGGCCGCATAGGGCAATACAGCAACCAATAAGGCAATGAGCAGCTTCTGTTTCATGTGTATAAGGTTTAAATGGAGGTCAAAACTATACCGGGGCTTATGCACACAAAAGCGAAGAATGATTGAATTGAGGGAAAGCGGGATTGAGTTGTTGAAAAGAAAAATGGTTGCCATAAGACAACCATTTTTCTTTTGTAGTCCCGACAGGAATCGAACCTGTATCAAAAGTTTAGGAAACTTCTATTCTATCCATTGAACTACGGGACCAGTAAAACAAGATCTCTTTTAAAAGTGTAGTCTCGCCTATGGCGGGATACTCAAGCATTGAATGATGACCTGCCTTCAACCCAAGCTGAAAGGACGGCAAAAATAATGGTTTCCGGGCTAAACGGGAACCTGAAATTGGGCTACCTTGAGGGTATATATAATTACCAGTATGAAAAAGAGATGCCTGTTTTCCGGGTTGTTATTTTTGTTGATATTCAGCACCTCAACCACATTTTCCCAATCTATGCAACAACCCAAAGCTGTACTAAACCATATAGCCCTTTATGTGGTGGACCTGCTAAAAAGCACCCGTTTTTACCAGGATATCATCGGGTTGGATACCATCCCGGAGCCTTTTCATGATGGCAAACATACCTGGTTCAGTATCGGGGTAAAAAGCCACCTGCACCTGATCCAGGGGGCGGCGACCCCGTTGCAGCATCCCAAGAATACCCATCTCTGTTTCAGCGTGGCATCTGTGGCTGACTTTACTAAGGTATTGGGAAAGCACCATATTGAATTTGAGAACTGGGCAGGTGAAAAAGGAGCCGTTACTAACCGGGTGGACGGGGTGAAACAGATCTATTTCAAGGACCCGGATGGCTACTGGATCGAGATCAACGATGCGAAAGAGTAGGGTGCGATACCCGGCAAGACCTTATCTTTGCCCTCCCTTAAAAGAGTAGCAATGAAGTTTTATAATGTCCTGATCAAATACCGCCTGTGGATAGGTATTGTGCTGGCGGCCCTGGGTGGATATGTGAATTATACCGCCAGCTTCTGGCCGGCTTTTCCATTGTATTTTATTGGTCTCATCCTGGTAGCGGGTCATTTTTTCTTTGGTCCGCTTCGCCTGATCCAGGAATACATGGAAAGCGGTGATATGGATGGTGCAGAAAAAGTGCTGGCTTCGATCCAGTTTCCCAACCTGTTGTATAAACCGATACGATCGGTTTATTATACATTGAAAGGCAATATCGCCATGATGAAACAGGATTTTGAAGGCGCTGAAAAGAATATGAAAAAGGGGCTGGACCTGGGGATGCCGATGAAAGAAGCCGAAGGTGCCAGTATGTTGCAGATGGGAATGTTGTCCATGCAAAAGAATGATATGAAGCAGGCGGAAAGTTATATCCGGGCTGCTATCCGCAAAGGATTACCAGATAAAGAAAATGAAGCTGCCGCTTATTTACAGATGTGCAGCATCATGATGAATAAAAGGGAATTCAGGGCGGCTAAAGAATTTTTCCGCAAAGCAAAAGCATTGAGACCAACCACCCCGCAGATCGTTGACCAGATCAAACAAATCGAGAAATATATCACCCGGATACCGGGATAGTTGGTTAACAGGTAAAATAGTTAAGAGCCTGGCTGAGGCAGACAGGGTTGACAAAGTTATTGTCAGCCTTTTTTATTGCTGCCTGCACTGGAAAATAGCTGTATCTTTAATGTCCCTTAAAACTATGAATTATGGCTAACTCTACTAATAAAGCCGGTGAAGGGGCTTCTAAGAAAAAAGCAAAAACAGCTACTGTTAAAAAAACTACTCCCGCCTCCAAAAAAGATACGGCCCCTGCTGACCAAAAAACGATTGGTATTGGTGTACCGGTAAGTGCGGAGCAATTAAAAAAATTAAAGGAAGCAGCTAAGAAGCTATAGTAATATCCTGATCACATAGCCGCCCATAACAAAATAGAAGAGTGTATCATAAGCACGGCTGCTCATTTTTTTATTCAGGGATCTTCCCATCCAGGTGGCCAACGGCATGATGATGATACTATAAGCCAGCCATTGCAGGTTGACAATATCTGTTGAGAAATTTTGTAAGTAGATGGTTGATTTCAGGCTGTCGCTTGCCAACGATAAAATGGAAGCTGCCGCCACCACTTCTGTTTTTATATTCATAAAACATTTAACCGCCAATCCTTTCAAAGGTCCTGAAGTGCCGGTAAACCCGGAACAAAATCCAGAAAGGAATGAAAACAGTAAACCTGTTTTTCTTTTTACTGTTTCTGTGGCTTTGTGTTGTATTAAAAAAGAAAGCAGCACATGTACAAATAAGAAAAGTGATAGCAGTTTACTGTTTGCTTTCAGCATCAACAAGGCACCCAAAGCGGTCCCGGCCAGCATCAGGAATAATAATTGAAAAGACGGCCTGCACCTGATCTCCTTCCGGTAAAAAAATAGTTTAACAAGATTGTTCAACCCGAGTAACAGCGAAGACATGACAATACCCTCTTTGATCCCCAGTATCCAGGAAAGCCCGGGAATAAGAATCAAAGAGCCTCCTAACCCGCAAGAGG
>CALRSN020000044.1:0-9736 GCA_943370865.1 Bordetella parapertussis | reverse complement strand
CAAGTATTCATGCCGATATGCAATTAAGAAGCGGTGATGGAGTAAAGCAAATTCAAACTATACTATTGAGAACAGGACTAAATTATCATCTCAATAAAAAAGCTACATTAACGTGGGGGTATGCTTACATCCGCAACAAGATGGTTTTTGGTGATCTATATGGCTACACTCCAGAACATCGTATATGGGAACAGTTTTTATACACACATAAAATCAAGAAAATAAATATCAGCCACCGTTTCAGAATTGAACAACGTTTCATTGGTAAGAGTGTAGTTGCAGGAAGTCGACTTTCAGATGGACCAAAATATGCTAACCGTTTTCGATATTTCATTCGTAATATTCTTCCATTAAGGAAAGATGTCTCTTTTAAAAAAGGAATGTTTGCAGCTTTGCAAAATGAAGTATTTGTCAATTTTGGTAACACATCCGACGTCAACGGAAAATTCTTTGACCAGAACCGTTTGTACCTCGCCATGGGTTACCGGTTGAGCACCAAAGCTGATCTTGAAGTGGGTTATATGAATCAATACATCAATGGAAAAGGAACTGCATTTACCAATAATCATATCGTGCAGCTTGCCACCTACCTGCGGCTGTAATTATTTTTTTGCATATACGAATTCTGCAAAACCCAACAGGTCCCAGAAAACGCTGCCTACTATTTTTTTATAGGTATACAATGATTGAAAAATTCTAACCGGTAACAGGAAAATATACGGCCAGTTGCACCGGGTGCCTGACCGTAAAATGGTGCAACCTTTTTCAGTAAGCAAATTTTCCAGTTCAGTGGTTGAATATAATCGTACATGCGTCGGGTCATCATGGAAATTGAGCGTACCATACATAGAAGGCAGCTGTAAACTTTTCTTCCCGGGGTATTCAATAAAAATAAAACCGCCTTTCTTTAGTTTGGGCAACAATGCTGCTATCACTTCATCCCCGTTGCGCAGGTGTTCAATCACATGTACCATCCACAACGCATCAAAATAATTATCCGGTATGGCAGCAAATTCCAGTTGTTCCAGGTCTGTTTCATAAAAACCTTTCATCACCCTGAAATCTTCTTCGTTGTTATTATAGGTTTTTTCTTTATCAATGCCGTAATAGTCGCATAACGGAAAAACACGGCAGGTTTTAGAAGCAGAGTGATTGCCACTGCCCACATCCAACAAACGGAATGAGGAGTTACCAAAAGCCCTGTGCAGGTAACGGAATTTGAAATTTAATGACTCGATCCAGCGGCGCATTCCCGGTTATTTTCGTAGATAATGAAGCACAAAGTAATTAATTACCTAAAAACAGTTTTAAGCGGCTGAAAATCCACTAATAACAGATTTTTTTTCGCATTTTTGCAAGAACCAACCGGTACCGGATGAAGTCAACAATTTACCATTCCTTATCAGAAAAGAAAAAGCAGGGCAAAAAGTCCTTTGCTGTACTGATTGACCCTGACAAGGTGAATAATTCGGTATTGGATGAACTCATTGATCTTTCTGTTACTGCCAAAGTAGATTACCTGCTGGTGGGTGGCAGCCTGGTTATTTCCAACCACCTCGATGAATGTGTGCAGCATATCAAAAAGAATTGTGATATCCCGGTCATTCTTTTTCCCGGAAGCCCTTCCCAGGTGAGTAAATATGCGGATGCTTTATTATACCTCTCGCTGATATCGGGCCGCAATCCTGAATTATTGATCGGTCAGCATGTAGTCTCTGCTCCTTTTGTAAAAAAGAGCGGACTGGAGATCATGCCAACCGGGTATATCGTGGTGGATGGCGGAGCACCTACCACTGTTTCTTATATCAGCAATGCAGCTCCTGTACCCGCTGATAAAAATGAAATTGCCATGTGTACGGCCATGGCGGGTGAAATGCTGGGTATGAAACTCATTTACATGGATGCAGGCAGTGGCGCTAAAAGAGCTATTACCGAAAGTATGATTGAAGCAGTGGCCAAGCATATTGAAGTGCCACTGATCGTGGGTGGCGGCATCATTGAACCGGAAAAAGCCTATCTGAACTGTAAAGCCGGTGCGGATGTAATTGTCGTGGGCAATGCCATTGAAAAAGATGCCTCCCTGATCAAAGAGATGAGTGATGCGATTCATTCAATACCGGTTAAAGCGTAACCGGCGTTTAATTAATTTATCTCAACGATCTCTTTCTTTACTCAGTGTAAGCGTTTGTTTTAATTTGGTAACTCTGGGGGAGCCGTCACTATGTATTCGAGGAAATACCAGTGGAGCTTTGGTCATCATTAATTTTGTCTTTTCAACTAATATCTCGCTTTGAGGATCGCAAATTATACTATTTGTAGTTACTCTTCCATCTACACCAATCTCATACTCTATTATTATTATCTTGTAAGTGCCATACTTCACTTTCCTTGTTGTCAATACTTCATTAATAATAAGTTGCACATTCCATTCAATAAATTTTTTCCATATAATTCTACCTTCCCTGAATTTCACATTAAGCGAATCCGGAAATTCAGTTTTCTGCTCAGTTTCCAATACTTCCCGTTGAGAGGAAAGAGAATCTATCTTTTTAATAGAAATAGTTGCACCAGGCTCCATCTTAACTTTACCGCCAAAAAGGGAATCTCTTAATGACTGAGATTTACTAATACAAGAGAAAATCACAAGCATAAATAGAAAGAAATAACGCATATATCAAAGTCAGTATTTCTTATTTTGAAAAAGTCAGCACCTGCTTCTTGCTTACTTTTCTCGGCTTACCAGTGGCAGTTACGGCCGGGCTGAGTACCGGGGCATTCAATGTAATTCTTTCTTTTACCTGGCTTTCTAAAAACGAATTCGAAGGATCGGAAGAAACACTGGTGACCGACACATGGCCATCCACCCCGATCTCGTAATTAAGCAATACCGAGTAGGTACCATCCTTGATCTTTTTAGATGTCATTACCTCCGTTCGGATATCCGTGGAGAGTTTATCAATAAAATCTTTCCAAACCGTATTGTTGTCTTTAGCAATTTCTTTTGAGGCCACCACCACGTTTTCTTTGATCCGTTCCAGTTTTACCGAATCCTCTTTGACCACTGCTTTGGCGATTGAATCTTTGGCCCTGATCTCTTCTGTTTTTTTCTGGCTGGTATCAATTTTTGTTTTCAGGTCATCTGTCTTTTTCACCACGGAGCCTGAATCATTTCTTAACCGGCCACCATACAGCGCTTCTTTTAGTGTTTGCTGTGCATTGAGAGCACCCATCATCAGCACTGCTATACATAAAATGAGGATCTTTTTCAAGTGTTTGTGTTTTATTGCCTGTAGTAAGTAAGTTACACCGAAAATTCTGTGCCGGAATTGAACTGGGAGTATTTTGTTATTTCTTAACAGGGATCAGAACAACCCGTATAACTGGGCATCCACTTTACGGATAATCTCTCCAAAATCTTCTTCCCGTTCAGCAAATTTGTTCTTGTCCACATCAATCACCAGCAGCTGGCCTTCTTTGTAATCGCCGATCCATTTGTTATAATATTCGTTCAGGCGTTTGAGATAATCCAGGCGGATATTCTCTTCGTATTCACGGCCTCTTTTCTGAATCTGCCCCACAAGGGTTGGCACAGATGCGTTCAGGTAGATCAGCAGGTCGGGCGGTTGTACCAGTGTTTTTAAAGTCTGGAAAAAATGAAAGTAGTTATCAAAATCCCGCTTGCTCATCAGGCCCATTTCATGCAGGTTGGGTGCAAAGATGTTCGCATCTTCATAGATCGTTCTGTCCTGGATAACCGTCTCGGTCCCTTTCTGTATTTCCACCAGCTGGCGCAGGCGGCTGTTCAAAAAGAATATCTGCAGGTTAAAACTCCAGCGGGGCATATCCTCATAGAAATCCATCAGATAAGGATTATGATCCACGTCCTCAAAGTTGGGAATCCACTTATAGTGTTTACTCAGCATTTCGGTCAACGTGGTTTTGCCGGCACCGATATTACCGGCTATTGCGATATGCTTTGGTTTTTTTGCTTTTGCCATAATTGGAAAAATTCCAGAAATAAAATTCCAAGTCCCAAAATCGGGAGGGGTTCAAAGTAAAACTTCTTTTTGAAATATGAGATTTAAAGATTTGAGTTTTTTAGAAATAGTTCAAGCCCATTACTTCCCGCACCAGCGCCATGGTGGCACGGGCACTTTTCCGGGCCTTTTCCGCTCCTTTCTCCATCACTTCCTTCAGGTATTTCTGATCATTCCGGATGGCTTCCGCTTTTTCCCGCACCGGGGCAATAAAACGTACCATATCCTCCGCCAGTTGCTTTTTCATATCGCCGTAACGGATGCTGCAATTATTATAATCCTCTTCAAATTTCTTCACAACATCCCCGCTGCTTACGAGTTTCATCAGCAGGAAAATATTTTCAACTTCAGGAGACTTTACAGAATTCGGTTCCTGCGGACCGGCATCCATTTTGGCTTTCTTGATCTTGTTTTGAATCAGCTCATCACTATCCGACAAATACAAAGTCGCCATCTGGTTCTCGCTCTTGCTCATTTTACCGCCACCATCCAAACCGGGCACTTTCACTAACTCACTTCCGTAATTGAAAGCCTGTGGCTCCGGGAACACTTCACCATAGCGGTGATTGAAACGATTGGCAAAATTGCGGGCCATTTCCAGGTGCTGCTCCTGGTCTTTTCCAACCGGTACGAATGTAGCCCGGTGCAAAATGATATCCGCTGTTTGTAATACCGGGTAGGTCAGTAACCCGGCATTCACATTATCCGGGTGTTGTCTTACTTTATCTTTAAAGGTGACTGTTTTCTCCAGTTCCCCTTTATACGCCAGCATATTCAGGTATAAATACAACTCCGATGTCTCATAAATATGACTCTGGCAGTACAGGGCCACTTTATCCGGATCAAGGCCACAGGCGATATTCTCGGACAACACCCGTTGCACATTTAACTTCAGCTCCTTTGTATCGGGGTGAGTAGTAAGTGAATGCAGGTCGGCCACCATAAAATAACATTCAAATTCTTCCTGCATCCTTACATAGTTCTTTACCGCCCCGAAATAATTACCGAGGTGTAAAAAGCCGGTGGGCCGGATGCCGCTCATTACTATATTCTTCTTATCTGCCATAGGGCGGCGAAGATAAGAAAATGGAGCAGGATGTACGATGCCGCAAATCCTGTTTCCGCCCCTGTAATTCTGGTTTACTGCTTCGGGCTTCTGACTATCTTTGCTTTATGGAAGTCAATGATAACCTGGTGGACAAACTGGCCCGGCTTTCGAGGTTGCAATTCAACGAAACGGAAAAGGCAGAGATAAAAAATGACCTGCAAAAGATGATTGGTTTTGTGGAAAAACTGAATGAACTGGACCTGGAAGGCGTTCAGCCCCTGCTACATATGAGCGAGGAGGTAAATGTGCTACGAGAAGATGAAATCAAAGGATCGGTCAGCCGTGCAGAAGCATTGAAAAATGCACCTGCCCATGATGACCAGTTTTTCAAAGTACCCAAAGTGATAAAAAAATAACTATGGCACAGGAAATCATTCACCTGGAAGGGATCAGGAAAAGCTATTTCATGGGTAAAAATGAATTAGAAGTACTGAAAGGCGTATCGCTTGATATTTTTAAAAATGAATACGTGGCCCTGATGGGTCCTTCCGGTTCTGGTAAGAGCACCCTGATGAATATCCTTGGCTGCCTTGACACACCCAGTGGTGGAAGATATATCCTGAACCAGCATGATGTGAGTAAAATGCAGGACAATGAGCTGGCCGAGATCCGCAACCGGGAGATCGGTTTTGTATTCCAGCAATTCAATTTATTACCGCGGTTAACTGCGTTAGAAAATGTGGCTTTACCATTAGTGTATGCCGGTATGGGTAGAAAATTAAGAAATGAAAAGGCTTTACATGTGCTGGACCTGGTAAATCTAACCGACCGCAGCCATCATAAACCCAATGAATTATCCGGTGGTCAGTGCCAGCGGGTAGCGATTGCCCGGGCACTGGTCAATGATCCGTCGATCATCCTGGCAGATGAACCAACAGGAAATCTTGACAGTAAGACCTCGTACGAGATCATGGATATTTTTGGTAAAATACATACAGGAGGCAATACCGTTGTGCTGGTCACCCACGAAGAAGATATCGCAGCCCATGCCCACCGGGTAATCCGGCTGAGAGATGGTTTGATTGAAAGCGATAAGAAAAAAGAGCCCACCATGGTGCATGGCTGAGTATAGAGTCGAGTCTGCTTTCAAAAAATTTCCTGTTATTTTTCAGAACTTAATTGGGTTTACTTTTGTTAGAACCGTTCATTCTTTAGGTTCAGCAGTGAGCCAATACCATCATTCATGAATACTGGATATTATGGCAATGAAAATCTATACCAAAACAGGAGATAAAGGCACCACTTCTTTAATTGGTGGTACCAAAGTACCCAAATCACATTTGCGTATTGAGGCTTACGGAACGGTGGATGAATTAAATTCTTACATAGGTCTTTGCCGTGATCTGTTGGCAGATGAAAACAGCCGGACTGTTTTGCTGGAAGTACAGGATCGTTTATTTACCATTGGTTCATCACTGGCTTGTGACCCCATCAAAGAGCCGAAAATGCGGATACCTGACCTTAAAGAAACAGACATTGAGTCGCTGGAAAAAGAAATGGATACAATGAATGAAGTGACCACGGAAATGAAAAGCTTCATTCTTCCGGGAGGACATTTAGCTGTATCACAATTACATATTGCCCGCTGTGTATGCCGCCGTGCAGAACGCTGCTGTGTACGGTTAGAATTAGAAAGTTTGGAAGTGGAACCCATCATTCTGAAATACCTGAACCGGCTGAGTGATTATCTTTTTATACTGAGCCGCTATACAAGTCACCAATTGAAAGTGGCAGAAATTCCTTGGAAACCGAGAGTATGATGTGTCAATTTGGAAATGTACTCGTTTGAATATTTCGGTTCCTACACCCGAAAAATTCTTTCCCGTTGGCTTGCACCTTACATCAAATAATGATGCCATCTTTCATGTGCAATACCCGGTCGCTTAGTTGTGCCAGTTCTTCGTTGTGAGTTACTATCAGGAAAGTTTGATTAAATTCTTTGCGCAGATCAAAGAAGAGCTGGTGCAGTTCTTTTGCATTGGCAGAATCCAGGTTACCGGTGGGTTCATCTGCAAAAATGATATCCGGCTTGTTGATCAAAGCCCTCGCCACCGCCACCCGTTGTTGCTCACCTCCGGATAACTGGTTGGGTTTATTTTCCACCCGCTGCGAAAGGCCGAGCATTGTTAATAACCGCTCTGCCTCTGCTTTTACCTCTGTTTTTTTTCTTCCCGCCAGCCAGCCGGGAATGCACACATTTTCAATGGCGCTGAATTCCGGCAGCAAATGATGGAACTGGAACACAAAACCGATATGTTTATTCCGGAAGGCAGCCAGTTTTTTACCTGACAGGTCATTGATTGCCGTATTATTCATGGTCACTGTACCCTTATCCGCTTTATCCAGGGTTCCTAGGATATGCAACAAGGTACTCTTACCCGAACCAGACGGGCCGACAATGGAAACGATCTCTCCCTTCTGTATATCGATATCCACCCCCTTCAGCACTTCTACGGTACCATAACGCTTATAAATATTTTTACCTGTGATCATCCGGCAAGTATGAGTTTGAAAATCAAATATCCTTAAAACCATACCCACCGCAAAACCCAATAACCGAACCTGCCCATTTTTTTAAGAAAATCTTCAAAACCCTGTCAGCAACTAAGGATTTGGAAAATTCGTTAATACACCTACATTTGCGGAAAATTAGGGTGGTATTAACCCGGATCAACCAGACCTTATTCAAAATTTTTAAACCCTGAGAGCATGTTTTGGACCTTAGAATTGGCTTCTTACCTTGAAGATGCACCGTGGCCGGCGACTAAAGATGAACTGATCGACTATTCTATCCGTAGCGGTGCCCCTATTGAAGTGGTGGAGAACCTGCAGGAACTGGAAGACGAAGGCGATGTGTATGAGACCATTGAAGATATCTGGCCTGATTATCCCACACAAGACGACTTTTTGTTCAATGAAGATGAATACTAAAGCGAAGCTTTAAGCTGTTAGCTGCAAGCCACCAGGCATATAAAATTGAAAGCCCCTGATTAAATCAGGGGCCTTTTTAATTATTTACAAAGCTCTTCTACTCGTATCAGCATCACTTCAATTCCGATTTCTTTTCCCCACCCACTTTCTCCTATTATCTATTATCTATTCACTAACACCCAACCGTTGCATCACGTCGTTGCTCACGCCGGTTGTTGAATAACCACCATCATGGAACAGGTTCTGCATGGTTACCATTCTTGTGAGGTCGGAGAACAGGCTAATACAATAATTAGCACAATCTTCAGCCGTGGCATTGCCTAATGGAGCAATAGCATTAGCATAATCAAAGAAATCACCAAATCCTTTGATGCCGGTGCCGGCAGTCGTCTTTGTTGGCGATTGAGATACAGTATTGATCCGCACTTTCTTCTCCACACCATAATGATACCCGAAACTGCGGGCAATGGATTCCAGCATGGCTTTGATATCAGCCATATCAGTATAGAACGGATACGTACGCTGGGCAGCCATATAGGTCAAGGCCACCACACTGCCCCATTCGTTGATCGCATCCAGTTTTTTGGCCACCGCCAGCATTTTATGAAAGGACATGGCAGATACATCAATGCCCTTCATAAAATAATCATAGTTAGATTCTGTATACGGTATCTTCTTCCGGATATTCACACTCATACCGATTGAATGCAACACAAAATCAATTTTACCGCCCAGCACTTCTTGTGATTTGGTGAACAGGTTGGTCAACTCTTCAACACTGGTGGCATCAGCAGGAATAATCTCCGATTTTGTTTTTTCTGCCAGTTTATTGATCTCTCCCATCCGCATTGCAATGGGGGCATTGGTCAGTACAATTGTGGCACCTTCTTCGTATGCTTTTTCAGCTACTTTCCAGGCAATCGAGTTCTCATCGAGGGCACCGGTAATGATCCCTCTCTTTCCTTTTAAAAGATTATAAGCCATAACGTTTGATTTTGTGGCCGTAAAAATAAGGAGTTATTTTTTGGGCAATGGATAAATAGTGGTAAGAATAAGAATGAAAATCCCGGCATAGGTCAATGCTATTACTATACTGAGCAGGATATACAGGAATAATCTTTTGAAAGATTCCCGGGGCCGGGTCAGTTTGATCATCCATCGGTTGATATAAAAGGCCGGCACAGCCACCAGTACTATAAATAATATAAAACCGGAAAGATTTAAACCACCCATTCGCTGTGTTTTCTGGTTAGTAATTGTCTGCCGAATGCAGGTCATAGGTTTTGATCAGCAGCCACAGGCCGCCAAAAAATAAACCCATATTGACCAATACCAGCAACAAAGCATATAGAAGTATTCCCCAGCCCGTTTCTGCCTCCCTGATCTTATGGTTTAGTAATTTGTAGGCTTTGAAACCTGTCAAACCGATCAACCAGAAAAAGACCAGGAATAGTATAAGTTTATAAAATTGGGACATATTGACAACCGAAAAAAATAACTATCAGTTGCGGACCATTTCTCTTGCATTTTCCATGGCCGCTGCAGTCGGCTTCTCTCCACTTAACATTTTTGCAATGGCTGTTATCCTCTCTTCGGTGGACAATTGACGGATATTGGTTTTCACCGCATCTTTGACGATCTCTTTATACACAAAGAAATG
>CALRSN020000043.1:0-9855 GCA_943370865.1 Bordetella parapertussis | reverse complement strand
ATGATCGGGATGCACATTGCCCTTGTCCATTGTTTTGAATGTTTTGCCGCCATCGGCGGACACCTGTGCATAGAAACCAAGAATAAAAACTTTATCCGGGTTGGTATAGGAAGTATAAATTTTTGCAAAGTAATAACCATATGTATTGAAGATACCAATCGGTTTATCATGACTTTTTTTCCAGGTTTGTCCACCATCTTCACTGCGGTACACTTCGCAACCGGCAATACCGGTATTCTGGAAACCATCATCACTGTCGAGGTAATCATACAAAGCAGTGGGTTTTACTTTATCAGCCGCCACCATTTCTTTTACCAGCTTGCCATTATATTTTCTTGGGAAACCATTCTTGCGGAGGAAGCTATCGATCAGGTTGGTTTTGAGTGCAGCAAACTGGTCTTTGGTTATGGTTTTAAAATCTTCTTTCTTATAGAGGGAATCATTCTTTTTCGCTTCAGCAGGTTTGGGGGTGTTATTATCAACAATAGCCCACACAATCTTCGGATTACCGGGATAGACTGCCAAACCAATACGACCAATTTTATCACCGGTCATAAAACCCGAACCGGCACCTGATACTAATTTCCAGGTATCGCCTCCGTCATTGCTTTTATAGATACCACTTGTTTTACCGCTTTCTTCAAATTTCCAGGCCCGGCGCACCCGGTACCACATACCCGCATACACTTCATTGGGATTGGAAGGATTGATATCAAGGTCCACACAACCGGTGTTCTCATCCACAAACAACGTTTGTTTCCAGGTCTTGCCACCATCTGTTGTTTTAAACACACCTCTTTCTTTATTCGGGGAGTAGAGATGACCCAATACCGCCACCCAGGCAATATCATTGTTTGTGGGGTGCAGTTGAATTTTACCAATATGATGTGATTCAGGCAAACCGGTATATTCCCAGGTCTTTCCATTGTTATTGCTTTTATATACACCCACACCGGCATAGGAAGAACGGCTGCTGTTCACTTCACCGGTGCCCACCCAGATCGTTTTGCTGGTCCAGTTCACAGCAATATCACCGATGAACAACATATCTAAACTGTCCATGACGGGAACAAAACTTTGCCCGTTATTTTTTGTATGCCATAAACCGCCGGTGGCATAAGCCACATAGAATTCAGTCGGGTCTTCGGGATTGGCATCAATATCCACCACCCGGCCACTCATGATCGTGGGCCCGATATTCCGGAAGGGTATATCATTCAACTGGGATTTATTGGCTAATGCTTTCCGCTGCTCCATTACTTTCATTCTTTCAGCAGCAGGCGTGGGGTTCACCTGGGCAGTAACGAAGGTGCTGATGAGCAGGTTAGCCGATATAAACAGGTAAAGCAATACGATACGGGCTGTGCACCCGGTATTTTTTAACAGGCAAAACATAAAAGCAGTTGAATTTCGTTAGTAAATTGCAAAGACCCGCCAAGAGCGGCTCAGAGCTTACTCTCAAACTTACTAAACTATGCGCTTCATTCTTGTTTTACTGCTCCTTATTTCTGTGACCGGCTACAGCCAGCCCTGGAAGAGTTATATTATCAGTGTGAAAGGAGATACATTGAACCGGGTGGATATGAAAGGCCGTAAACAGGGACCCTGGGTGATCAAAGTGGAAAGCCTGCGGGGCGAAAGAGGCTATGAAGAAGAAGGCTATTTTGAAAATGACCAGAAAACAGGCGAGTGGAAACGCTTTTCCTTAGAAGGAGTGAAGATCGCTGAAGAAAATTATAGCTGGGGCAAACTGAATGGCCGGCAACGCTACTATACCTATAACGGTGGTTTATTAAGAGAAGAAAGCTGGCGGGCTATGGACCCGGCGAATGCTTATGATACCGTTTCGGTCTATGATGTGAATGACCCCACCCGGGAAGTGGACCGGGTGATTGTGAAAAATGAAGGCTTTGCCATGAAGCATGGGAAATGGACCTATTATGATCCGCGGGAAGGCACCATTGAAGAAACGGAGAACTATGTGATGAACAAATTACAAACTGCCGATGGTCTTTACGGCGATGATGATATCAAACCCCTGAAAGTAAGCACTTACCAGCCCAAGACTGACAGCCTCGGCAATAAAGTGGTGACCAAACCCAAGGAGATCCTGGAATATGAAAAGAAAAACTCCGGGAAGAAAAAAGTAAAAGTGAGAGATGGCAGTACGGGGAATTAGTAGTGCTGATTATTAAATTTTGATGGCGGATCTTCTTACTTGTTGCAATCTTTGACAACGGTATAGGTGATATTCTTCTTGATGATATTTTCTTTTCCTTCTTCATCAAGGTATTTTATTTTAACCGGTATTTCATAATTACCGGGAATAGCGGGAACTTTTTGTTGGTAGCTGCTGTATCCCGCTTCATTGAGAGGAATGTATCTGCCTTTGATGGTTATTTTCGGTATAGCAGATTTACTGAATGCCCCGATTGCAGCAACTATTTCAAGTGTTTCTCCCTTTTTCAAGTTTGAACTGTTTTGATATAATATCGGCCGATATAATGGGAAGTCATGTTTGTTGATAAAAGTCAGTATTTCACAAACTGAAATGATCTTATTCTCTAAGTTTCTTATCGAACTCTGTAATTTGGTGAGGTATGCATCCGTTGCATCTTTACCAGCGTTGGCGAAGAATTTTTTATGAAACGAAGTTGCTGCAGTTTTACTGGTATCGGAGAAGAAAACTGTATACCTGGGGCTGGCGAAATTCATTTTAAAACTTTCGTCAGTTTCCAAAATATCCGTTTCGAAATGCTTCATTTTGTTGAATAAGGCCAGGGACTCATCTGCTGTCAGTACTTCCATTTTTTTCAGGCTGTCTAAATAATCATAGCAGCTGTCAGCGATAGATGCAACACGGATAGCTTTGGGGTACCATCTTGCGACCTGTGTACTGGATGTGGGATCAAGCTTTTTCTCGTCCATGCTTGTAATAATGCTCTTGCTTGAATTGTGAATTTGCTGATTGAAAGTAGTCAGCGTAATTTTCATTTCATTGATAATCTCTTTATCTGGCGCTGAACGATTGGTGCAGGACGATAATCCAATAAACAGGCTGAAGGATATCCCCGCAGAAAGGAGATGAAGTTTCCGCATCAGGTTTTATTTCCCGAAACGAATCATAAGCAGTTTTATTTCCTGCCGGCAAAATATTCCCTGAAAAATAACAACTGGTACTTTACCGCGTTGGCCCAGTAAGCCCATTCATGTTTACCCGGTCTTTCAATATAATCATGCGGTATTTTTAATTGCAGCATTTTTTCATGCACGGCTTTATTCACGCCGTAAAAAAAATCATCTGTGCCGCAATCAATGATGATGGATAAATGATCTGCCGGCTTTTGTTCAATAACGGAGATAGCGGAATAGTTTTTCCAGTTCTCCGGGTATTGCGCAGAGTCGCCCAGCATTTTTCTTATTTCCCAGCTTTTCGGAAAAGGACGGATATCGAGCCCGCCGCTCATACTGCCGCAGGCCCCAAAAAAATCAGCATGCCGGAAACCCAAAAACAAACCACCATGCCCGCCCATACTTAAGCCGGTGATGGCCCTTGCTTTGCGGTTACTGATAGCAGGGTAGTGCAGCTCAATATACCCCGGCACTTCCTGGCCGATATAGGTTTCAAAACGGATGGAGGAATCCAAAGGGCTGTCGAAATACCAGCTGTTGTTGCCATCAGGGCAAACGATCATCAGCTGGTACTCATCCGCATATTGTTTCAGTTCCGGCACCCGGATCAGCCAGTTGGCATACCAGCCGCCGTAACCATGCAATAAATAAACAACCGGGAATTTTTTTGTTTCCTCTTTCGTCGCAGGTTGTATCACCACGCATTTGTAGGCTTTGTGCATAGTATTGCTGTAAATACTGACGGTATCAACAGTAGCGGCATGTGAAGTGAGGCTAAAAAAGCTAATCAGCAGGATTAATATAAGCGGGGTAATATTTTTTTTACCACATAGGGTCATAGGCACATAGCTACACATAGGACTACAATTTTGGAAGTGCTGCATAGTATTCGTTAACAAGTGTTTTTTGACCCTCTTTAAAGATATTCGTACAGTTGAAATTAATAAGAATCTCTTTAGATTTCTCCAGCAGTTTCATTATAAGTAAGCTAATAATTTTTGATCAAAAAGAGATGCGCTATAGGTTCCTGTAACGCATCCTTATTAACGAATTAACTTGTCAACCCTCCTAAAACCCTTTCTTCTCCTGTGCTCTCTGCATCGGGTTACCAGCCTGGCCGCCACCGGCTCTTCTGCCGCCACCCTGTGTTTGTTTGAACACGGAGAAACGGGAAGGCTCAGCGATCTTGTTCCAGCTGTTATTGGTTTCATTGATATCAGCCGTTTCCCGGTAAGGATCCAATTTCACCGATGCCACTTCTTTATCCTTCACAAATGTTTTCACCACTTTGTTTTCATTCAACCGCCAAACCTGTGCAGGAATACGTTCCACTTCTTTGGTACCATCTTTATACGTCCATTCAATGATGATCGGCATCACCAAACCACCTTTGTTGCTGAACGTAAGCTCATACATATTCTTGTTGCCATATTTTTCTTTCTCTGCATCGGATAAAGCTTCTGGTTTGATGCCCGGCATTTTTACTTCCAGTTTGGAAGTATCATAAGGCTCCATGCCACGGGCATACCGCCAGTAGAAATCCCGTACCGTTGTATCTGCATCTGTCTGGAATTTGATGTTCTTGTCTTCCCGGTTGCGGATCTTCGAGATATCATCAAAGGTTGGTACCAATGGTTTATCCGCACTGCGTTGAACCGTTCTTTCAGGAGTTTCTGGCTGTACTTTGCTTACATCCGCTTTCGCAAATTTTACGGTGTCCAGTGAAATATCACATACTTCGGTACTATAGAACCATCCTCTCCAGAAGAAATCCAGGTCTTCACCGCTTGCATCTTCCATGGTGCGGAAGAAATCAGCCGGCTCAGGATGTTTGAATGCCCAGCGTCTTGCATATTCACGGAAGGAATAATCAAACAACTCACGGCCCATGATCGTTTCCCGTAAAATATTCAACCCGGTAGCAGGTTTGGAATACGCATTCGGTCCGAATTGTACAATGTTCTCACTGTTGGTCATGATCGGCTCCAGCTGGTCCTTCGGCAGTTTCATATAATCGGTAATGAAAGCAGCAGGGCCACGGCGGCTCGGGAATTTATTATCCCATAATTCTTCGGCGAGGTATTCAACGAAGGTATTTAATCCTTCATCCATCCAGCTCCACTGGCGTTCATCACTGTTGATGATCATCGGGAAGAAATTATGACCCACTTCGTGAATGATCACTCCCAGCATCCCGTTCTTTGTACTCTCACTGTAAGTACCATCTTTTTCGGTACGGCCGAAATTGAAACAGATCATCGGGTATTCCATACCGTTGGAGGCTTCGATACTTTGGGCAACAGGATAGGGATAAGGAATGGTGAATTTGGAATAGGTTTTAATCGTATGTTCAACCGCTTTGGTGGAGAATTTCCTGTACAGGCCATACGCTTCTTTCGGATAACCGCTCATGCACATGATCTTCTTGCCTTCCACTTTCGTGGCCATGGCATCCCAGATGAATTTTCTTGAACTACCCCAGGCAAAGTCACGGACATTATCGGCTTTGAAGATCCAGGTTTTCTTTTTATCACTTTTTTGTTTTTCTGCATTCTTTGCTTCATCCAGTGTCACCACTTCCACAGGTTCAGTGGCAATCTTTGCTTTATTCCAGCGGGCCAGTTGCGCTGCTGATAATACAGCAGGGTAGTTCTGGCATTCACCGGTTGACATGATCACATGATCGGCAGGAACCGTCATTGCTACTTTGAAATTGCCGAAGGTCAGTGCAAATTCACCACGGCCGGTGAACTGGTGATTCTGCCAGCCCTGGAAATCGCTGTACACACACAAACGGGGATACCATTGTGTCATCGTGAATAAATGATTGCCATCTTCAGGAAAGAATTCATAACCACCCCGGCCACCCCGGCTGTTACGGTCGGCTAATTTATAGTTCCAGTCGAGCTTGAACACAAAACGCTGACCGGCTTTTAATGGTGCAGGTAACTCCACCCGCATCATGGTTTTATTGATCGTGTATTTTAATGCTTTGCCTGTTGCATCGGTCAGCTTCAGGATATTAAAACCATAACCATTGTCGGTTTTACTTTCCTCGGCCCTGTCTAATTGCTGCGGGCTGGTTTGTGTACTCATCGCATTGCTGCCCTGGTAATTGGCATTGTTCACACTGCTGTGCTGGTTCTCGTCTAATTGCAGCCAGAGAAATACTAATTCATTCGGCGAGTTGTTGAAATAAGTGATGGTCTCACTACCGTTCAGCTTCAGGTTCTTTTCATCGAGCTCACATTTAATATCATAGTCCACCCGTTGCTGCCAGTACTTGGGGCCGGGGGCGCCACTGGCGGTACGATACTCATTGGGAGTAGGAAGAATGCTCCCCATTTGTTCAAACTTGTTGCCGTGATTGCTGTTGGGATTGTTGTAAATATTCTGTGCAAAAGAGCTTGCACCAAATCCCAGCATCATTACTAAACAGTAAATAAAGTTTCTCATGTTGTATGGTAATTTTTAATAATGAAAGGTAGGACAGGTTGTCTTCAAAACTAAGGAAATCAAGCTTGTTCTGAAGCAGCCATAAAAAAATTAAAGCCGCTTTTTTATAAGCGGCTTTAATTAGTTGAGCAGTGTCAGGATTAGAACCCTTTCTTCTCCTGTGCTTTCTGCATCGGGTTGATGCCCGGGGCAGGTGTCACATTCTGTTTCTGCTTGAATACTTTGAATTTGCTCGGCTCTTTGATATCACCATAGGTGTTATTGGTTTCATCAATATCTGCTGTTTCCCGGTAAGGGTCCAGTTTGATAGAAGCCACTTCTTTATCTTTCATGAATGTTTTGATCACATTCTTTTCATTCTTTCTCCACACCTGTGCAGGTATCCTTTCTATTTCTTTGGTGCCATCTTTATAGGTCCACTCCAAAATGATCGGCATCGGTAAACCACCTTTATTGGTAAAAGAAATTTCATACAGGTGTTTGCCGCCGTATTTCTGTTTGCCTTCTTCATCCAGCGATTCAGTTTGTGCTTTTACCGTAACAGGATATTTAGCCGTATCATACTTAGCGATCTCCCGGTCGTATTTCCAATAGAAATCACGAAGTGTAGTGTCTTTGTCTGTTTCGAATACGATGCTCTTATCTTCTTTATTCCTGATCTTGGAAATATCTTCAAAAGGATTTACCGCCGGTTTGGGTAATGCTCTCATCACCGTTGTATCTTTTGTTTGCGCAGGAATGGCGGTTACATCAGGTACGGCATGTTTTACGGTATCAATAGCAATATCACAGGCATCGGTACCATAGAACCAGCCTCTCCAGAACCAGTCCAGGTCTTCGCCGGTAGCATCTTCAATGGTACGGAAGAAATCAGCCGGGGTGGGTGATTTGAAAGCCCATCTTCTTGAGTATTCCCGGAATGCATTATCAAATAATTCACGGCCAACGATAGTCTCTCTCAGTATATTCAATCCGGTAGCTACTTTGGAATAGGCATTGGCTCCAAAATTGTTGATGTTCTCTGAATTGGTCATGATCGGCTCCAACTGGTCTTTGGGCAACTTCATATAGTTGGTAATGGTCCAGGCCGGTCCGCCATCAGAGGGAAATTTATTATCCCATAATTCCTGGGTCAGGTATTGTAAATAAGAATTCAATCCTTCATCCATCCAGGTCCACTGGCGTTCATCACTGTTTACGATCATGGGGAAGAAAGTATGTCCCACTTCATGAATGATCACCAGGATGGCGGCGTTCTTGGAACCTTCTGTATAAGTGCCATCTTTCTCTGCACGGCCGGGATTGAAGGAGATCATCGGGTATTCCATACCCTGGTTGCCTTCCACGCTGATGGCAACAGGATAAGGATAAGGGAAGGAAAATTTAGAATAGGTCTTTAAGGTATGAGCAACGGCCTTTGTTGAGAACTTACTGTAGATAGGGTAGGCTTCTTTGGCATAATAACTCATCGCCATTACTTTCTTTCCTTCCACATTCGTGCCCATCGCATCCCATACAAATCTTCTTGATGAAGTCCAGGCAAAGTCACGGACATTATCTGCTTTATAGATCCATGTTTTCTTGGCTGTGCTTTTTTGTTTGGAAGCAGCAAGTGCTTCATCCAGTGTTACAATCTGCAAAGGCTCTTTCGCTGTTTGTGCTTTCTGCCAGCGGGCCATTTGTGTGGCCGACAACGTTTGTGCATAGTTCTGGCATTCGCCGGTACCGCCCACGATATGATCAGCGGGAACGGTCATCTGCACTTTGAAATTACCGAAGCACAACGTGAATTCACCCGTGCCGGTAAACTGGTGGTTCTGCCATCCCTGGTCATCGCTGTATTTACAAAGACGGGGATACCACTGTGTCATGGTATAATTGTTATTACCATCTTCCGGGAAATTTTCATAACCACCCCTGGCACCACCAAAGCGGATAAAATCGCCACGGTTGACGATCTTATAGTTCCAGTCCACTTTGAAAACAAATTTCTGACCGGGTTTCAGTGGTACCGGCAGATCCACCTTCATCATGGTTTTGTTGATAGTATATTTTAAAGACTTACCAAGTGCATCGGTCAATTTGGTGATGTTAACTCCATACCCGTTATCCGACTTTCTTTCATCAAACCGATCCAGTACTTTGTCAATTGTCTGCTGCGGCAGGCGGTTTGCATTCTGGTAGTCGGCATTATTCACGGTGCTGTGCTGGTTCTCATCCAACTGCATCCAGAAATAGGTCAGCACATCTGGTGAATTGTTGTAATAAGTGATCGTTTCACTGCCGGTTAATTTGTTATTCTTTTCATCCAGTTCACACTTGATATCATAGTCCACCCGCTGCTGCCAGTACTTGGTACCGGGAGCACCACTCGCCGTGCGTTGTTCATTGGGTGTTGGTAAAATAGTGCCCAGCTGTTCAAACTTGTTGCCGTGATTGGAACTGGCATTGTTCTGAATTTGTGCACTTGAACTGGCAGCAAGCACCAGCAACAGGCAGTTCAGTAACAGGATTTTTTTCATGTAATTGTTGATTTATATTGGTAAACGTTCTAATGACATTTTAAGAGCCAGGCTGAAGATGGCAGCGGATAAAAAGATCACCCATTCCCGGCGATTGATCTTTAAACTGTTGATAAGGGCCTGGGTTATTAATAATAAGGTGCCCACCACCACGATCTGCCCTACTTCCAGTCCCACATTGAAACCAAAGAGCCCCATACCCAAACTTTGATCTTTGGCCAGCATAAAACGGATCGTGTTGGCAAAGCCAAGACCGTGGATAAGGCCAAAGAAAAGAGCTAAAAAATAATTGATACGGATAGACCTGGGAGTGAATTGTTTTTGAAAAAGATTACTGATCGCCGTGATTACAATGGTACAGGGGATCAGGAATTCCACCCACTCAGAAGGGAAACGGATCACATCCAGTACACTCAGCGCTAAAGTCAGCGAATGACCAATGGTAAAAGCGGTTACCAGGATCAATACCTGTTTCCAGTCCTTTAGTAAATAGATGGCCGCCAGCGCAGCAATGAAAAGAAGATGGTCCAGGGCATCCCAGCTCATAATATGTTCCCAGCCCAACCCGAAATAAAAATTGAAATCACTCATACTTTTTGTCCTGCTTAGTTCGAACCATTCCCCTATTTTTAGCGTCTTAATGCACCGGGCATCAAAGTAAGCCCTGTTTTGGTAATCCTGAAAAATATTGTGTCAATGGCTTCATTCATCAATAAATGGCTTCTTTTCTCCCTATTCTCAGCCG